>JAJRPL010000457.1 GCA_024280815.1 Bacteroidota bacterium | reverse complement strand
GAAACATTTTTTCTGATATTGTTAAGAGCATTGCGCTTATCAATGCGCCAATGACAACTAATAAAAAAGTATCTATAAGTTTGTGATGTTTTTTACAACAATTAAAACGATTCTCTTTCACTCTCTTCATTATGGCACCATCATTCTTGTGCTACAGGACCATGATTTTACAATCTCCCTCGCTAAGTATTTAACCTCTTTACCAAACAGATATACTACTTCTCTTGCGTTCAAAGAAGTAGTGTGAAGTGCATAGAAGCCATCAATCTCTTTTAGTAGATATTGCGCGGTTTTATGTTTTGGTACCAATAAGTCAAAATCAACTTCGCTCTCTACCGGCACAATAACCGTGTCACTGTTTTGCTGCTGCAACCTCCTCTTGGTTAAATCAAAAAGAGTCGTGCCGGTTAATTGCACACACCTCTCAACAGCAGAACTTTTTTTCTGATCTATAATCTTTTGCACCTCATCACTCCTTCACACTATTTATTTTAAAACAATACCCATGCCTCGATAGTCCGTACAAATAATACATTTTGAACCCCTTTTTTACAAAGAGTCAAATAACAAACCTCATCTGGCTCATAAACAACATTATAACAAAAATTACACAAACATACAAGAAAACCCATTATCTAATATAACACCCTACAAGCTATACCTTATTTACATCTTCCCACTTAAACCGCCATAGAATCGAAAAACTCAGGCATTCCATTTTTCCAGTTTTCCCTCCTTTCCATTTGTTTTTCTATCGTTTTGAAATTTTAATATATTCCATTCTTCCCCCCTCCCCCCCATTCCCCCATTCCCTCCTGCGTAGGCTTTTAGAGAATAGAGTTTGTTTTGGGTGAAGCAAAATTGTGAGTGTTTTGAATGTTGATGATTTTGATTGAAGATTTTTTGTCTGCTGTGGCGAAACTGGTGAGAATGGAAGAGTGAAGTTGGGTATGATGAGGTTTTTGGTTTCTGTTTGGTTGAAAGGCGGAGCGGTTTTGTGCAGTTTTGGGTGTTATATTAGATAATAGTTTTTCTTGTATATTTGTTATTTCCGGTGAACTTTGCTATAAATTCCATCAAAACTAATTATAAATGTAGAAACTGAGAAACAGAAGAACTCAAAATAACCTACAACCAAACAAGTGTTGACATACTCCCCCATAGCTAAAGCAAGGGGCTTTACACTAAATTTTGGTAAATTTTTTAAAAATGAGTTTGGGTTGCTTTGTTACATAAGAGCGGTTTTTAGCGTAAAGTCCCTAGTTGACTATGGAGAGTATGTCAATATGTGACTTTCTGCTTCAGGTGTAGCCTTTATCGGTTATTTAATTAGCTGAGCTAAAAGGCCGCCTTTATCTATAAAGCAGGAGCTTTACGCTAATTTTTAGCAAAATGTATCTTTATAACTTAAAGGTTTTGCAAAATAATAGCCTTGCATATATTTTATTCCTATTGAATATAGCTTTTTAGCCATTCTCTCGTTTTCTACAAATTCTGCAATAACATTTTTTTTATGCTCCTTGGCATAATCGACTATTAATTTTACTATTGAAGACATTTCTGCTTTATCAATATTTTTAATCATTGAGCCATCAATTTTTATACAATCTACATTAAAATTGACCAATCTTAGAAAATTTGCCTCGCCTGCTCCAAAATCATCAATAGCAACACGTACTTGCATTGATTTCATTGTTGATATAAAATTGTCAACAATGAAATTATGTTCAGAGCTGTAATCTTCCAATATTTCAAGAGTTAACCTTTGTGCACTACCTGGATGCTCTCTCATGAGTGTGCATATTTCTTGTCTTACTTTTCTATTTAATATTGATGCTAATGAGATATTTATGGAAAAATTTATATTACTGTCTTTAAACATTACTATTGCGTAATTAATCATTTTTAACAGGATTTTATTTTTTAACTTTAATTCTTTTGCAAGGTTCATAAACGCAAATGGCTCAATTATTTTATTATTAATGTTTAATCTTGCCAACATTTCATATTTAACAATTTCATTTTTTTCATAGTCTACAATAGGTTGAAAAAATGGAACTAACGAATCTAACCCTCTGTCTTGCATTAAGTGTTGTCTGATTGTCGCTACTGTATCTATATTCTCTGTGGTGCGTTTCTTGGAGTTTATTAAAAATGAGTACGGTTTTTTTTGTCGTTTTGCTTCAGTTAATGCAGCATATGCATCCTCGAATGAATTTATAATAATTTTATTAAAAAAAGAAATACCTAATGTACATTCCAATAATATGTATTTTTCATCAATCTGGTATGATAAATTTACTATTTTTTCATATATTACTTCAATATTCTTTGTAAGATTTTTATTTTTCAAAATAAATCCATAAAGCCCGTCTTGGATATAAAACAATTCACTATTTTCGATATGATTTTTTAAATTATATTTTAAGGCAGATGTTGTAAAACTTTTTATTTCTGTCTGGCAATGAGTTTTGATAATATCTTGTATATTGTCAATTTCCAACAAGATTAGCGCGGAATTTTTATTATCTTGTTTGGAAAACGGAAGATCTATAGTATTATTATTTTGGTTTAGCAAAGCGCCTTCCTTTTTTTATGTTAACATAATAATACCATAATAATATAATATTTTTTTGAAAATCTATTCTTTGTGAATTCCCCAGACAAAAATATTTTTTTGTCTGGGTTTTGTATTACTTTTGGAAGCCTTACTATCTTTCTGGTGGGTGTTTGTTCTCATGCTACAGCCTTGTGTTTTTAATGATATTCTCCTGAGAATATAAAATAGCATATATCAATATTGCCCCAATAAATATATTTTATGCTTTGCTGATTAATTACTGGAAGTAAATAAAAAAATTATTGGAATACTGAGATATTTCTTTCTGCGAAAAACAGAATGTAAGAATGTGTAGTTTAAAAAATAACCTAATCAAAAGTTACTTTATTTTACCAAAATAAAAATTAAATCTATATAAAATATTTTTATTGTCAGCTTTTTATTAAAATTGTTTTTTTCTTTATTGTGGTATTATTATGTTGAAATTCAATCAAAGGAAAGATATGAGAAGAAAAATAGTTGGGACTATGGTGGCCTTTTCGGTAGCTGCGTCATCTTTATTTGCAAGCAATCCTAATATAAACGAGAAATTAATAAAAAAAATACAAGATATAAAATTATTAAAACAAACCAATGTAAAGGTTTATGAAGTAAATACATATAAAAATTTTTATGTTGTACAGGCGATTGCTAATGATAATGGGCAAAAAATTTTTATTATGCCAATAATTACAAAAGATTTTTCTACTATTATTATGGGTAATGCTTTTGGCGCGGACGACGGAAAGTTGATAAAACCAAAAGTCAATCCTTCTATTGCTGTGGAGCTTAATAAAGCAAATGCAATATCAAAAATGAAACAGCAGGAGCGTCTTAAAGCAGAGAAAAAATTTACACTAAACCCTAAGTATTATAACAAAGAGCATCTTTTACTTGGGTACTTAAATGCAAAAAATAAGGTCTTAGTTATATCGGATCCATTATGTATAGCATGTATTAAGACGTTTCCACCTATTTACAATGGGATTGAGAAGGCAATACAAGATGGGAAAAGCATTGCATTGTTTTATTATCACTATCCGTTGAAAATGCACCCAACGGCTCCAACAATCGCAAAAGCTATTAAACTTGCTACAAAAAATGGATATAAAGATGTCGTTAAAAAAATACTATTCAGTAATTTTGATGAAGAGTATGATGTCTACAAATCAAAAGATAATAAAAATGCCCTAAAGGAATTTAATAAAATTATTGGAACAAAATATACGTTAGATGATTTAAAAAATATTTCATTGACAGACGGGGTGGAGATTGCTAAAAGTGTAAAATTAAATGGAACACCAACAATTCTCGTTAATGGTAAACTTTATAATTCTCGACAAAAGCTTCAAAAGCTTTTAAGCGATTAAAAAACTCCCCGTAGGGAGTTGTTTCTGATAAAATTTATTTCATCACTCCTTTTACCCAATCTTTTAAAATTAGGTTTTCTTGTTTAATTTTTAAAATTCCATCCACATCACCGATTATTATGAAGAATCCTTCCGCACGTGTCATTGCTACGTTAAGCAACTTTGCTGCAGTCGAATTATGATCACCATCGTATGTTGCAGGAATACGTCCACCTTTAGCAGGGGAAAAAGTCAAATCATAAATGATTATTTCTTTTTCTTTTCCTTGAAATTTATGGACCGTTCCGGCTTGAACATCCGCATCTGGATATTCCTTTAGGATATACTGAAGATTTTCTTCTATTAAAAGAGCTTGCTTTCTGTATGGGGTGATTATGCCTATACTTCTGCGACCTCTTTTAAGGGCTTTTTCTACTTGAGAGACAACTATTTTCATGTTAATATTATTAACGTAGCTGCCATCAGAAGAAACCATTTTAGACGTACTTTTTCTTACGAATAGTGCATCTTTTCCGTCATCCTCTTTTCCGCTTTTTAACAATCCACCATAAAATAGTTTTGATGTTAAAGAAGTGATTTTTGGATGATTTCTGAAATTTATATCTAATAGAACAGTATTTTTTGGTTCTTCGCCTTCAAATATTTTATCTGCCCCATAAATTTCAAAAATTGTTTTAGTGAGTTCATATGTTTTAGCAATCGGTGGAAGTTGCTTTGGATCTCCTACATAAACAAGTCTTGTATTAAGAGCCATTTGTACAGCTTCGTTTTGGGCTTTATATAAACCAAAACAATGCTCATACGAAACTTCCCCCTTTCTTTTTTCCTCTTTAAGAGCTTGTGCTACAACAGAAAGATATGGTGTTAAAGCCATAGAAGCCTCGTCTACTATAATAAGGTCAAATTCGGCCTCTTGTATCTTTCTGTTTAATGAAGCATTCACAAGTGTTGCACCTACAATTTTAGCCGAACCATAAAGATTTAACAATCTCAATTTCTCAGCTTCTTTTTGTAGGGCACTTATTCTTTTATTGATTTTATCAATAGCAACTGTTGCTTCATAAATAGCGTCATGTTCTTTATTGAAGTTCTTCTTAGCTTTTTCTGTATCTTTTTGAGCTGTTTGCATTTTTATTTCAAGTGCGAACAATTCTTCTTTTACATATTTTAACTTTTTCTCCTTTGTTTCTTTTTCATCATTTAACTCGTCCAACTTCTTTCCCATAAAGACTTGAGCAACACCTTTTAAAAATGCATTGCCTGTAAGTGTTTGAATTCTATGATTTGTTTCATCCAAAGAACTTTGCAACTCTTTGTATTTACGGGTTAAAGCATTAAAATCATTTTTAAAGTTTGCCAATTTGGTATCAGCAGCTTCTTTAAGAATTTTTTGTGCCTCTAGCGTTGGTTGAGCATCTCGTTTTGTTTTAACCATATCATCTTTTGCCAGCTGTAGTATTTCCAACTCATCTTCAATCGGCTGCAATTTTCTGCGTTTGATTGCTTCTGGTGAAAAGTTTTGCAAGTCTTCAAGCTCTGTTTTTATGGTTAAAATAACTTCTCCATCTTTTAGTCCCATCGCCTTTGTATTAATGCGTTCAAACACATTCTCGACGGCCATGTTCGTCGGAGAGGCAACAAGAACTTTTAAATCGTTTCTCATTGCCTCTTCCAAGATTTTGGCGATAACTTTTGTTTTACCTGTTCCTGGAGGTCCTATTATAAAAGATGGTGTTTCTTTTAATTCTCCTCTTACCTGTTCTTTGATAGCTCTAAGTAACGAAGCCTCATCCTTGTTTAAAAAAGCGTTGATGTTTTCTTCATTGCTATCTAGTTCAATCACTACATGGTCTTCTTGGTAATCCACCAATACTGGCAGATTGTCAAGTTTTTTGGAATTAAGAATAAAGTCTCCTTCAATCTTAAAAGGCAAAAACCCTTTGTATACTCCATTACCCATATGTTTTAATCGCACATGAACCGGTTTTGAGGATTTTGCGACTTGTGCAATTTCTGCATCAAGTAATTTGATTAAATCCATTTTTTTCCTTTTATGCTATTTCTAACCCCTCTTGATACAAAGCCTCTCTTCGATTAGCTTTTATATCTTCACGGTTAAAATCTATTGAGTCTTCCATTATGGCAAATTTGTCTTCCAATGATAAATTAGGATCTTCTTCCCAATTATAACCATTTGATTGCACGCTTTCCAATTTTGTAAACTCTTCTGCTCTTTCTCCAACATAACCAAACAGGTCCCTATCTAAAGGAGGTTTGATTTCCTTTTTATGCACAAGTTTTTCGATTGTCACAAAATTAATTGTATCTGACATCCACTCTTTGCGATAGATTTTTTCCATATCCGGTGTTGGGTAGTATTGCGTTGTCTCAACAGGCAGCGTAAGCACATATTTAACAGCTTCCTCTTGTGAAATTTTCAATGATAAATTACTGAGTGCATAAATGTACTCTTTTGCATCATTTGTGTATTTCATCAATTGTTCTGCTAATTGTGCATAATATCTGTTGTTTTGGTGTTGATGTGAGTAGTATGATAAAGTTCCAACACAAGCTGAATTTTCTTTACTTTGTAACATTGCTAAAGCAAAAGCATTTTCAAACAACTCTCTGTTATACTTTATCTCTACTCCTTTGTGGTAGCTCATGTGCTCGACAATCGTAAGCTCTAAATCACCCTCTCTTAACCATCTATCTTGAATAAATTCAAGTTCGGCTATTGAGATTGCTTCAAACTCAGGGTTTGTTTTTTGCACCTCATCTTGCATTTTAAGAAGTCTAAAAAGAATCTCTTTGCGAAACTCCAATGAATATCCACCAGGAGAAACCATACCTTTGCGGTGCGTATCTCTGTCATATTCTATCTTCTTAAAATTTCTATGGTTATAAACATCTCTTTTATCCCAATATCCATCTCGAAACTGAACAAGCCAATTTCTAAAATCTTCAATGAGTTTAAGATATTCATTCCTAACAGCAAGATTATTGAGTGTTTTGTCTTTTTCGAAAAGCGGACAACAGTAACAACCAAACCTCGCGCTTTTTGAGCATCCTGGCTTATTCCCAGCTTCTCCGCCCTCAAGAACAGAAGTACATTCGTCTCCATCTCCGGCAGCTTCACTGTAAATTGCACCAAGACCATTTTTATCAACCCAAGATTCAGATTTGGTATATATATAGTCCCAAACATCCTCTTGCGTCATATCCTCTATTGGAGCTAATAGTCTGCATCTGCTATCAGAATGCTTTTTAAGGTGTAAATAACCCTTTAAAGCATTAGACTCTAGTCTTTCCTTGCGGTCATGACTTTCGTCCTTTCTAGCACCCGTTACAGCTATATAGCCGCCATATTTACTTAATACCTCATCTATTGCTTTTTGCATAGGCTTAATCTTCATTCTATCCGTACACCATCTATAATCTCGTCTTGGTAATGTGTAACCAATACCAATTAACTTTGACCAGAAGGTATCTTGAAGCTCAGGACTAACTTGCTTAAAAACAAACGGAAGTTTATTTTCTCTACAGTATGTCCTAAAGCTCTCGATAGAGTTTTGAATTTGTCCTATTACCGGCGGCATCTCCAAAAGAGTATCGCTAAACATAACGATGATCTCTTTAGCTCTCGACTCCTTCGGCAGCTCTTTAATGGCTTTTACCCCAATATCTAAAGTTACCGTAGAATCTTTTCCTCCGCTGTATGCAAAATACAATGGTATGCTACTTGTGAGATACAATTTCTGTATCTCTTTTATTGTGCTGCTTAACATGACACATCCTCAAAATCATCAAAATAATATTGAGTAATATGTGCAGGCTCACAATCATTATCTGAATAATAATCAACGCTAACGCCGATATCGTTTCTTTTAATGATTATCTCTTTTGTGTAAT
>JAJRPL010000456.1 GCA_024280815.1 Bacteroidota bacterium | reverse complement strand
GGTTCAATGTTTGGTGAAGAATATACCTTGGTTGCTTGTGCAGATTATGTATTAGGGCAAACTTCAGGAAATACAGTTTCAAATTTATCCTCGTCAAGAGCTTTGAGAGATGTTACTGAAAAACATGGAGGTACATATAAAGCAAGTGCTGTTGGAGAAGTAAATGTGGTACAGTTAATGAAAGATACCAATGCAGTTATTGGTGGTGAAGGTAATGGAGGAATCATTTACCCTGCTTCACATTACGGAAGAGATTCATTGGTGGGTGTAGCGTTGTTTTTATCTCATTTAGCAAAATTAAAGGTTTCATGTAAAACATTACGAGAAAGCTACCCGAGTTACTTTATGAGTAAAAATAAAATTCAATTAACTCCTGAATTAGATGTTGATGCTATTTTAATAGAAATGGCTGAAAATTATAAAAATGAAGATGTGAATACTATAGATGGTGTTAAAATTGATTTTGCAAATGAATGGGTACACCTTCGTAAGTCAAATACAGAACCAATCATTAGAATATATACAGAAAGTACTTCTCAAGACAATGCTGATACTTTGGCAAAACGTATAATGGAGGAAATTTCTAAAATTGCAGGATTATAATTTTTTCAGGTATTAAGTGATGAAAAAAACGTTATTGTTACTAGTAGTATTAGTTGCTCAATTTGTATTTTCACAAGAAAAGTCTAATATAGAGAATACTATTTCTACTAAATTGGAGAATATAAATTCAAGAAAAGGGCAATTTTTTGCCTCTTGGGGATGGAATAGAGCATCGTATTCAACTTCAGATATTTCCTTCAAAGGAAATGATTTTAATTTCATTCTTGATGATGTGAAGTCAAGTGATAAACCAAAATCATTTGGAATTAGATTTTTAGACCCAGGCGGATTGACTTTGCCACAAACTAATTTTGAAATTGGGTATTTTATCAAAGATAATTACAATATAGTTTTTGGTTATGATCACATGAAATATGTAATGCGTAACAACCAAAGTGTTGGTATTAACGGACAAATAACAACAGGAGATTATCTTTTTGATGATGTTACATATAATTTTGATAAAATATATACCAATGAAACAATCAACTTATCAAAATCATTTTTGTTGTTTGAGCATACAGATGGTTTGAATTATATTTTTATTGGAGCCAATCGTTTTGATAATCTGAATAAACTATTAGGTATAAAAACTGATAAATTTGAAGTAAATTTAGAAGAAGGAATTGATTTCGGATTTGTAATGCCAAAAACCAATACAACTATTTTAGGAAACAAACGCTATGATCAGTTTCATGTTGCTGGTTTTGGACTGTCTGCTAGTGCAGGATTGAATTTAACTTTTTTTAAACATTTTTATATCAAAACTGATTTTAAAATCGGGTATATTAATATGCCAAATATTAGAATTACTGAAGATGCTTCTGAAAAGGCAAAACAACACTTCACCTTTGCAGAAACTTCTTATACTTTTGGTTATCGCTTTTATATTTTTAAATAATTGTAATGTTTCATCTATGTGTTAGAATTTCAAAAATACAATCACCAACTTGTTGATAATTAAATTGTTATTAATGTTGTTTTGTGGTTGGTAAATCAATCATTTAGATTATATTTGGCAAATTAAATTACATAAACTTTTTAAAGATAAGTAAACCTAAACCATTAAAATTTTTGGCATGAAGATTGAAACTATTGAATTGTAGTAGTTTTAATACAGGATAAATACGTAATAAAATAAAGATGAAAAAGATATTAGTAACCATAATAATTTTAGCAACACAACTGTTAAGTTCTCAAGAAATAAATTCTAGAAAAGGACAATTTTTTTTATCAGGAGGCCTAAATAGAAGCTTTTATACAGATTCTGATATTTCTTTTACTGGGAAAAGATTTAACTTTACACTTGAGAATGTTAAATCTGATGATAGACATTATTTAGATCCTAATGGATTATCATTTTCACAGGCAAATTTTAAAATTGGATATTTTTTTAAAGACAATTACAATATTGTTTTAGGTTATGACAATATGAGGTATGTAATGCGTAATGGTCAAAATGTAAGGATTCAAGGAAAAATAGCTACAGACAGTTATTTATATAATGGAGTAAAGTATAATTTTGATGATGTTTACAATTATGAAGAGATATATTTGTCAGATTCATTTTT
The DNA here is from genome assembly GCA_024280815.1 of Bacteroidota bacterium. Taxonomy (GTDB): domain Bacteria; phylum Bacteroidota; class Bacteroidia; order Flavobacteriales; family Flavobacteriaceae; genus Aureibaculum. The sequence goes on along the minus strand of JAJRPL010000456.1, from coordinate 1,739 downwards.
ATTGTATGAACATAATGGATTAAATTATTTTTTTGCTGGAGTTAATCGTTTTGATAACTTCAATAAGTTATTAGGTATCAATACTGATAAATTTGAAGTAAACCTTGAAGAAGGAATTGATTTTGGGTTTGTAATGCCTAAAACAAATACAACTATTTTAGGAAATGAAAAATATGAAAATTCTAATATAGTTGGTTTTGGTCTATCTGTTAGTGCGGGAATTAACTTGACTTTTTTCAAGTATTTCTTTGTTAAAGCTGCTATTAAATATGGCTATATTGATATAAAAGACAGTAGAGTTACTATAAGTGATGCTTCTGCAAAGGTGGAACAACATTTTGATTTTATTCAACCATCTTATACTTTCGGTCTTCGTTTTCAAGTTTTTCCTGTAAAGAAAGAAAAAGAATATGTAAAAAAGGAAAAGGAATTAGAAAAAAATACTTCAAGTTTAGATGAAGTGAAAACTGACATTTTAGAGCCTGAGAATATTAAAGAAGATTCACCTACAGATTCACCTGCAGATTCACCTACAGATACAGAAATAGATACAGAAATAGATACATCTATAGACATGGCGACATCTACAGCTAAGACAAGTTTTGATCCTAATGATTGCTCAGAAAAAGCGTTAGAATACAAAGAAAAATCGAACACTTCTGTTAATAAATCTGCACAAAAAGCTTATAGTTGGTTGTCATTATATTATAGGTATAGATGCGAGTGTGAAAATGGATCTAAACGCTCTAATCAACTTGTTATACTTGTTAATAATATTGTTGACAGCTATTATGAAAACACAGATGGGAGCTATGGAGAAATAATTAAAGTTTCTAAATGTAAACCACTAACTAAGGATAACTAAAAAGTTTAGAAAGATGTTTTTTATTTTGTAGATGCTAGAAAAATAAATCTTTTTTTAGTAACTAAACTATATGTACTTTTACATTGAGTAATTTATTTAAAAGTATGTCATTAGAAAATTATTTTAGCCAATTCAGAAAACATATAATAGGTGTAGACCATACCTTTAAATCTCCTTATGGAGAACAAAAAATAATATATACAGATTGGACTGCCAGTGGAAGGCTGTATAGACCCATTGAAGAGAAAATCATTAATGAATTTGGACCATTTGTAGCCAATACGCATACAGAAACTTCTATTACAGGCTCAGCAATGACACAAGCTTACCATAAAGCTCGTGAAATCATAAAAGAACATGTAAATGCTAGTAGTGATGACTGTTTGATTACCGAAGGAACAGGTATGACAGGTGTTGTCAATAAATTTCAGCGAATTTTAGGTTTACGAATATGTGATTATTTGAAGGAGTTTACTTCAATACCTGATGAAATTAGACCTATAGTTTTTATTACACATATGGAACATCATTCTAATCACACTTCGTGGTTAGAAACAATTGCAGACGTTGAAATTATACCAAGTGATGATACTGGACTTGTTTGTTATACTAGTTTTGAAAAACTACTTAATAAACATAAAGAAAGAAAACTTAAAATTGCTTCAATCACAGCGTGTTCTAATGTGACTGGAATCAAAACGGATTATCATAAAATAGCAAAAATGATTCATAGTTATCAAGGCTATTGTTTTGTAGATTTTGCTTGTTCAGCACCTTATGTGCCAATTGATATGCATCCACAAGATAAAGAAGAAAGTTTAGATGCGATTTTCTTTTCACCACATAAATTTTTAGGTGGCCCAGCAACTTCAGG
>JAJRPL010000455.1 GCA_024280815.1 Bacteroidota bacterium | reverse complement strand
GTACGCATTCCCTTAATAGATGTAGTAGATTCTTGCAAATTCTCTATTAAAGTTTGCATTTCCTCTTGCATGGCACTAATAATTCCGATCATATTCTCTAAGTATTCAGTTTACAGTAGCAGTATTCAGTTGTATTATATTTTATAAAACACTCTATATAGAAATATTTAAACTACTAACTGGCAATTAATAATGAACAATAAGCCCGTCTTTCATTTCGAGTTTTCTATCTGCCATATTTGCCAATTCAGTATTGTGTGTAACAATGACAAACGTTTGATTGAATTCATTACGTAGTTTGAAGAATAATTCATGTAAATTTTTTGCAGAAGCGGTATCTAAATTTCCGCTAGGCTCGTCAGCAAATATCACTTTAGGGTTGTTGATTAAAGCTCTGGCAACCGCTACGCGTTGTTGTTCACCTCCAGATAGTTCATTGGGCTTATGTTCAGTTCTATCAGATAATCCTAAAAAATCTAATATTTTTCGAGCCTCTATTTCAACTTCATTTTTTGGTTTACCAGCTATAAAAGCAGGAATACAAACATTTTCTAATGCAGTAAACTCAGGTAATAATTGATGGAATTGAAAAATAAAACCAATATGTTCGTTTCTGAATTTTGATAATTCTTTATCTTTTAAATTTATAACATTTTGTTGATTTATATTTATTGTTGAGTCATTAGTATTACTAGGTTTGTCTAAAGTACCAAGAATTTGAAGTAAAGTGGTTTTTCCAGCTCCAGAAGGTCCTACAATAGCAACTATTTCGCCTTGTTTAATATGCAAGTCAACACCTTTAAGCACCTCTAAATCTCCGTAGAATTTATGTAAATTTTTTGCAAGTATCATCGTCTATAATATTGTGTGAAATTACATAATTTTCAGAGAACTAAAACCAATTTTTGATTTTGTTATAATCTAAATAATAAATAAACTTGATAGAGAAATTATTGGTAATAGATTCTTGAAAGAGATTGTCTAAATTTTTGCTAAAGCTTAAATGCGATAAGTCATCTTTATTGAAAATTGCATTTCTATATAAAGCTACCAATTGACTTCCTGGTGCAAATTCCCAATTATAACTTAAGTCTAAATTCCAGATGTTATAGTTGATGTCATGGTTCCCTGTATAATCATTGTTGTCTAGTGTTCCTTGAGAATTTAATGAATAAAAATTGGCATCATATTGAACTGGAGACCAATAATGTCTAAATGTAAGTGCTAGAGATGATTTTATAGTAAAACTTAATTTACCTGTGAGTCCATTAGTGATTGATTTAACATCTCTATTTCCAAAAATAATAGCATCATTTAATTTTTTAACCCATCCTTTTTCATTCTTTAATTTTTCATATTCAAACTCGTAAATCAGTTGAAATTTATCAGTGAATTGAAAACGAGGCGATATTCTTAAATAAGTATATCTTTCAGATGAGTTTGCTCTTTTACCTAAAGTAGTTCTAATATCAAAGGCGAATTTTTTTCTATAGTCTGTAGAAATCCATGCCTCTCCTTCAAGAACTCCTTTTTGTTTAAAGAAACGACCTTTAACTCTAGGTTTAAAATAATCGTATTGATTGTTAATATTTGCAGTTAAACTACCACCAAAGGCAAACCTATTTTTTGTCATAAGAAAGGCTTTAAGTTCAAATTCATTACCTAGGTATTTGTCGCCACTATTGAGGTATTCAATTTCAGCATTTAAATCGATTTTAATTCTATTAAAGTGTTTGGTAGGTTTAAAAATTTGATAGGAAATATCGCCAAAGTAATTGGCATGATTGTTTCTACGTTGAAAACCTAAATCTTTGATGTCGTATTTATCATCATTTCTAAAGTGAGCAATTCCGTATTGAAAATTGCCATATATTTTTGATAAACGTAGATATCCTGAATAGCCATTAGTAGTTGTACCTTTTTCTCTGACTTTGCTCATTTTTAGATTACCTCTTATTCTATACTTATTTTTTTTGTCTGAAACATCATATAAAAAGCCTGTAACATTGGCATCTCTAAAACTGCCATTTCGGGTAACATTGGTATTGATAAGGCTAATAGAGGAGTTTTTATTGAATTGTTGGTCTACGACTAATACATTATAATTAGCAATAGGTTCTGTGATAATGTCTCTTGTTAAATTTGTAATTGTATCTTTAATCGTTGCAAATGTTTTTTCTGTAATGGCATTAAAAAGCCAATACCTAATCCTTTTTTTGTTCTTCCAGATACTTTTACCGCATTAAGCATGTTTACTTTACTAGGGTTTTCAATAATTTCTTCATTATCTTCTAAATTTCTTTTAACAGATCTATTGCCAATGGGTCTGTTTCCAATTCTACGAGAATAGAATAAATGGCCTTTATTAAATAGTTCTGTCCCTTCAGTGAAAAACGCACGTTGTTCATCGTACCTTTGTTCAAAAGGACTTAAATTTAGTACCAGATCGTCAAATGCTGTTTGTCTAAAATCAGGAATTAAAGTAGCATCAAGTGTGAAACTTTCACTAATGCCATATTTTAAATCGAGACCAATGCTTTTGTCAAAAATTGAACTTTTATTTGCAATAGAATAAGATGCAGTTGCATAAGGTGAAAAGCTAAGACGTACAGGAGGTTTTATATTTTTTAGCCCTGTTAAGAGACCTGCATATTGAGTGTATGTGCCAATTTCTGGATTGATATAATTCCACGAAAAAAACTCATTTAAGTAATTAATTTTTCTGTAAAAGTTAATACCCCAAGTTTCAACATTGGTAGAAAATCGTAATGCTGAATAGGGTATTTTCATTTCTACGACCCAACTATCTTTGTTATATTTCACCTTACTATACCATACTGCACTCCACTTATAATCTTCTCTTTTAGCATTAACTTTGGCATCTGCCTGAACCCCAGTACTCAACACAAAAAACTCAGTATCATAATTTCCATCATTGTTTGGATTGAGACTAACTAAAAAGAAATCAACAATTCCGATTTTATCTCTTTTTGTGAATTGCTTTGGTATTTTTTGAGGAGTATCATCATATAATGTAGCACCAAAATAAATAGCTTCATCATCATAAGCAACTTTTACAGTCGTTTTTTTGTTTTTTAGTTCATGGCCTCCGCTTTTGGGTTCATATTTAAAAAAATCTTTTGCAGTGTCTGTATTTTTCCAAAAATCTTCATCTAAAACACCATCAATAGTTGGTGCTTTATCAATTTTTAAAGCTTTTATTTCTTTTTTACTTTGTTGAGAGGTCAAGGTTAGGTGAACAAGTGTGAATAAAATAGATAAATAATACTTCATTTATAGACGGGTTTGTGTATAGCTACATTCTCTGCAAAAGTAATATATTTAGTTAGAATTGTTGAATTTCTACAAAATATTAACATTTACTATATTTCTTAAGAAGTTTATTTAAAAAGGAGTTCGGTTTGTCAACTAGTTTGTTATTTTTGTAGTATATATTTTCAAAATACACAAAATGAACTTACACGAATATCAAGGAAAAGAAATATTAAATAGTTTTGGAGTTAGAATTCAAAGAGGACGAATTGC
>JAJRPL010000026.1 GCA_024280815.1 Bacteroidota bacterium | reverse complement strand
TTTGATCCGATAAATCCTGCACACCCAGTTACTAAAATTGTCTTGTTTTTATTTACCATCACATACTTCCTTATACGAGTTTTTCATTCGCTATGTCAACCATATATTGACCATATTCTGTTTTTTTAAGTGGCTCTGCCAATTTGATCAACTGCTTGCTATCTATCCAGCCTTTATAGTGTGCAATCTCTTCAATACATGCAACTTTATATCCTTGTCTAGCTTCAATATTTTGAATAAATTGACTGGCTTGAGAAAGACTTTCGTGTGTTCCTGTATCAAGCCAAGCATACCCTCTTCCCAATAATTCTACTTGTAATTTTTTTCTACGAAGATATTCTTGATTTATAGAAGTAATTTCAATTTCACCTCTATCTGACGGCTCAACATTTTTAGCAATCTCTACAACATTATTGTCATAAAAATATAAACCTGTCACGGCATAATGGCTTTTTGGATTTTCAGGTTTTTCTTCTAAAGAAACAACATTTTTATTCTCATCAAACTCAACAACACCAAATCGCTCGGGGTCTTTAACATAATAACCAAAAACAATCGCACCTTCTTTTAATTTTGCCGCCTGTTCTAATCTTGGAGTAAGTCCAGGACCATAATATATGTTATCACCTAAGACAAGACAAACACTATCATCTGCTATAAATTCTTCGCCAATAATAAATGCATCAGCCAATCCACGTGGATGTTCTTGTACTACATAAGAAATTTTCATTCCAATATCACTTCCATCACCCAATAAACCTTCAAATAAAGTAACATCTCTAGGTGTAGATATGACTAGAACTTCATTAATACCCGCTAACATTAAAACAGATAATGGGTAATAGATCATCGGCTTATCATAAATCGGTATCAACTGCTTTGATATTGCCTTTGTTATAGGATAGAGTCGCGTACCACTCCCCCCTGCTAATATTATACCTTTCATACTATCTACCTCCTTTAAAAGTTAATTTAATTTCTGTTATTTTATCGCTGTATTATAGCCAAATATATTAAGACTTAATACAATTATTCTTTATTAATTTACATAGCCAACTGCCAAAATTTTCCCATGAGTTATTTTCTATAAAAGTATCTAGTTTTCCACTATCTAATTTTTTATTCAACAGCCCATTTTCAAGTTTTTCTATAAGATTATCAAAATCTACAAAAGTATCTATTAAACCTTCTTCATTAAGGTCTCTAAAGGCACCTACATTTGGACCAATAACATAATTGTTATAGGATAATGTATCCATAAGTGCTCCCGATGATAATGTACTATATCCTGCATATGTAAATAAAGCCATCTTACTTCTATTAAAAAGTTCTTCTAATCTTTGAGTAGAGACGAAATCATTTTCAATGATAATTTTATCTGTTACATATCGATTTAATTTCTCTTCCAATTCTTTATTTGTTATTTTACCAACAATATGAATATTATATTGATTAGAGACCTCACTGTTTTTAAGATATTCTAAAAATGTATCAATACCTTTATACGGGCTAATACTCCCCCATATTAATATATCTATGTCCCTATCTAAACTATGATCTATATTCTTAGTTTTATTTTCTAGAGGATGATGAATAAATTCAATCTTTCTACTCTTTTTTAAAAAAATATTACCAAACCTTATACCATCTAATGAATGGGTCAAAATAACATCCGCATAGTTTACTAATATATAATTAGTCACTATTTTTAAAAACAATCCTTTTTTTGAATGTGATAGCTTATTGTGCATCATCCAAACTATTTTTTTACCAAAAAGTTTAAGAATAAAAAAAATGAACATAAATACAATTGATTGTATCCACCCAAATCTTTTATCTGGCAGGTTTTCTACCCAATTTAGATAATAAGTATCTACTTTGCCTATGTATAATAATAAATCTAATATTCCAAACTTACTTATGTGCTCTTTGTTCACTATATTACAACTATTATCTTCCAGACTTTTAATAAGTTTATCGATATAGGGATTTTTTGATATAGACTTCCTAGGATCTTCTATAGGGTACATATATATATTCATGGTGCACCTTTCTTACCTATAAACTCATGATACATGCCCTTAAAACTATGGTAAATATTACTAAACATAAATCGTTTTAAGAAAAAGACTTGCATTCTTAATGGATTGTAATATGGACATAAAAATGATTTTGATTTTCCATATTTTTTAAAAAAATGAATATGGTTCTTTGTCATTAAATACGTTTTAAATATACTGTGTGGACTTGATGAATAAGATATATGATGGTATACAACTGTTTTAGGATTATAAAATGACTTATATCCTTTTTTTAAAAACTCCATCGATAGAAAAGGCTCATCATAATAAATAAAAAGATCTTCATTGAACATACCCACTTCAAAAAAAGCTTTTGCATCCATTAATACAGCACAGCCATTAAAAGTATCTATTTCTCTAATTTCATCTGCGTTTTCAACATTTGGATTATTATTAATAGCACATTTATTCCAATCTATTTCTGTTCCTGAAAACCATTTATTGTCTTTCATATCTAATATGAGTGGAGAAACTGCTACTGCTGATTCATTTGTTGAGAGTGTTTCATAAAGTGAAGCAATCATATTTTTTGTAGCAATAGCATCTGGATTAAAAAAGAAAAGGTACTCAACATGCTCATAATTACTTTTAACATAATTCACCAGATAATTTGCTCCTGCAGAATAACCTAAATTATCTTCGGTACGTATGATATCTATATCTTCACCTACAGCTTTTCTAAGTGCAGTATATGATTCATCTGTTGATCCATTGTCTAAAATCACAGTTTCTATTTCAATAGTTTCTTCATCAAAAGACTTCAACGCATTACCTATAACCTCTTCTGATTTATAGTTTACAATCATAATAAATACTTTATTCATATAGTTCTTCCTTTATTTGTAATTCACGTTGCATTTTATCATTGCTATTTTTAACTAAAATGTAAATTACAAAGAATAGAAACATATATTCTGGAGTATATACGAATACACTACTTGGTGATACTATTTGGAAATATACTAAACTTCTTCCTGTTAAGTGCATAGCACTATTTGATCGTTTAGAGACACGATAAAGTCTCCAATGCATTAATATAAATAAAATTAATCCAATAATACCATGTAAATAAAAAATGTTAAATATTCCAATATCTGAAAGATAATAGTGTGAAACATACAATACTTTAAATGTGATATTTTCCATTCCATAACCAAACACCATACTTTTTGCATCTAAAAAATCCCAAAAATATGCCAGTTCTAAACCACGTATATTTACATTTGAAGTCTTAACCGTTTGAGATTCTTCTATAAGTAACATAAATAAATCAGTTACAGGAGAAAGTATAGATTTTTCATATCCTGAAACCATAAATGATATTAAAACAATGCCAGCAAATAACAACCAAAGTTTAAAAAATTGAGCTTTATATACTCTTAATAAAGGTAGTATCATAATTAATAATAAAGGGAAAAGAGCTGATCTTGTTTTGTGTACAACAATCACAGTTAATAATAATCCCAATAATGGAATGATAAATAACTTACTCACTTTTAGATGGTGATATGAAAATAAGATTAATACAATAATAGTAAAAGTACCTATCACTATCCTAATTTGACCAAGTCGCTCAAGTACTATCGCATCTTCCCCTAATATAGAGGTGTCCCCCGTAATATATACATAAAAGTTAATGAGTATCATAATAAACGATAATATAGCTACAAATACATAAATTTTATTAAATTTTAAATTTTTCAACAAAATATTTAATGCTATAAGCAAAATAGAATAGACAATAAACAACCGTGCAGCTTTCATACTATAAGCTACAGGTTGTGCAAAATTCAAATATGCCATTACTAAAGCTGCAAAGAAACTATATAAAAAGAAATAGTGAAAATATCTATCTTCTTCAATAGAACTTTTATTTACTTCTTCTGCATAAAAAACAATCACAAGCAAAGATATAACTAAAATCAAATCTTCCTTTTGCACGGGAAACGATACAAGACCAAAGATAGAAGACGAAATAAGATAAATTAGTATTAAAAAAATAGAATATAGATTAATTTTCATTTTGAAGTCCTACTTGTTAAAACTTTTGTTTTGTAAAGATATAAACCGAACAATAAAGAAATCACTTCACTAAATACTAAAGAAAAAGAAATCACATTTACTTTTTCATCAAACCCAGGCAATAAAGATGCAATAACAATTACATTTAATATGGCAATAGTAGAAAATATTTTAATAAAATACTTTTCTAGTTTAAATGAAATCAGTATAACATTATACATCCATGCAGCTAAAGGCATAATAACAATAAGTATAGAGAGAATATTAAAAATAGGAATAGAGTTTATAGCCTCTTTACCGAATACAAGTTCAAATATGTTTTCTGAAAAAATAATAAAAAATCCCCATATGAACATAGATATACCCAATATAGCTATAGATATTTTATTCACAAAAAGTTTACCTTTTTCTTTAGACTTTTTCACTAACTGAACGACATGCGGGAAAAGTGCCTGATTCAATGGATTGAAAAGTGATGCTATGATTTTGACAACTTTTTCTGCAATTGCATAGTATCCAACAACAAGGTCAGATGAAACCAAACCTAAAACAAGCATATTGAAACTTGTAAAGAGGTTGATTGCAAAATGAGAGATAAACAAATGCCAACCTTTCACAAATTGTAATAAAATATATTTTATCCGAGGAAAGATTAGCTTTATACCAAATTCCCTTTTAATAACAACTAACGATATAATTCCCACCATAAAAAGTGTGATTAAGTTTAATAGTAGTACATACAAATAATCTTCTTCTTTCTGTAGGAAAATAAATAATCCAACCATATAAAGTAATCGTGATCCAATCGATAAATAAGTTATAAATTTCATTTTTTCCATACCTTGGAAAAACCAAATAGGGAATGTCATGGTCCCAATAATAGACCCAAAAGTAATCACATACAATAGCCAATCTTTAGAAAAACGTTCAAAACTAAATACAATTAAAAAGGTTATTAATGCTGCTATGGTGATTAATAACAAGCGAGCCAATAAAATTGAACTAAGTACAATAGATAGTCTACGTTTACTATTTTTTGCGGATGCAACTTCTCTTGCCCCTGATAAATCTAAACCATAGGTTACAAGTAACAAAGGATAAGCTATAAATGCCGTAGCAAAAGCTAAAAGACCAAATTTCTCAATGCCAATCACATGTACTATATACGGAAATGTAATCAAAGGTACAATAAAGTTTGCACCTTGCACTATAAACAGTGATATGAAATTATTAATTAATTTTTTTGTGTCATTTTTTTGTGTCATTTATCATTTCTCAGTATCATCCCGTACTCAAGGAGACATCTTAATTTATTTCTAAAATAATAACCAGTATTTGTCAATTTTTGTCAAAAATAATTAGATATTTAATTTTTAATAACACCCTTGGACTTAATAAAACAATGTTGGTTTAATTATCACTTACATAAGTTACTTATGAATATAATAAAATATTAACATATAAAATAACTCTTATTGCTTAAGTTATGTTACTCTTATATTTTGTTAAGTTAAACCATGTTATAGTGCCATATAAAATTATGTAACTAAGCCAAACTCGTTGTGAATCGGGGACGGAAAGCCACGGGTCTCATGCTCTGAGACAGCCGGGTTGCCATCAATATAAACTTGATGCTTTCTTTTCCCCTCAATTTACTTTCAAAATTTATCTTAATTTCATAAAAAGAAAAAGACCTATTGTTATGTTGCCAAACTTGTTGTAAAGCAAGGACGGAAAGCCACGGGTCTCATATTTTGAGACAGCCGGGTTACCAAAATAATATTGTAATTACTATTATTTTGCCTATGATGATTTATTCTTCATATTCTTGCTATCTTCCTTTACTTTTATTTGACAACTTCAATAGTTCCCTACTAGGAAAATTGAATGAACAAATATACTACACTTACGAAACTATTTATCATTGGACTTATAGCTACACTTATTACGGCATGTGGTGGTAGTAGTTCAAGTTACAATGCAAATGGATCTTATACCGCTGATGGTGAAGAAATTATACTTGGTTCTACATATGAAACATGCCAATATGGTTCTGCTACTCATGAAGGACACGTTGTTGACAGTAAAACAAATAAAGGTATCAATAATGTTGAAGTAAGCGTTTCTGGATGTACAGTTGAAACAGATTCAAAAGGTTTTTATAAATTATCAAATATAAAATCTGTAAAAAGAGCTCCTATCACTTTTAATAAAGATGGTTACTATAAAAACAGTGAAATCATAGCTATAGAAGAAGAAACAAATAATCATTTAGCGTATTCATTAGATCCATATGCATCATGGAGTAAATCAACTTTCTCTTCAAATGAAGGTTTAGAAAAAGATAATATACGCATATCAGATACTACAGTTTATACAAACAAAGAAACTGGAGAAAAGTATAAAGGTAAAATAAATACATACTGGTATCAGAAAGATACCAACAGTGCTAAAGGAAGAGATGCTTTACCTGGTAACTATCAAGGTATTGACTCAAATGGTATTATTGTAAACTTTGTAAGTTATACATTTGCAGTTGTTGAACTTAAGGATAAAGACAACAATCCACTAAATATTTCTGCACCTATGACTATTCAACTTAAAAATGTATCGGGGACAACAGATCAAGTTATTCCACTATGGTACTATGATTACGACAGAGCTGTCTGGGTTGAAAAAGGTATGGCTCAAAGAGACGAGGAAGGAATCTATCATGGTCAAATTTCTCATGCTGGCACATGGAGTCTAAGTAAGCCTGTTGAATCAGAAATGGGTATCTATCAAGGTCGTATTGTTAATGAAAATGATCAGCCAATGACCAATGTAAGAATTAAAGCCAAAGGTAAAAACTGGGTAACACAAGATCTTAGTACTGATGAAAATGGTGCATTCAGCGTATATGTTGTTCCAAATGAAAAATTCTCACTCTCTGCCTACGATTATAACGAAGGTTATGGTGCAAACTTTCCAGTAATGCTTTCAGCTATACAATCAGGTGATGTTGTTGCAGAATAACTCATTTACAAATAAGAGAATTAAAGATACACTAACATATTATACAAAAAAGGAATTTAAATGATAAGAAAAACAATATTAATAGCGCTTGTACCTATGACGCTTATACTTCAAGGGGCATTTGTAATGAAAAAGGGTGAACCTTTACAAAAGGCTGACCAAGAGATTACAACTATCACAGAAGAAACAACTCCCATAAAAACACAACCAACTTCTACGACTACACAAACAACTCCTACACAAACACAAAACACTTCTTCATTGGGGAAAAAGATTTACGAAGTAAATTTTAACAATAATAAAATTGGTCAATATACAATGGATATGTTAAAAAAGGATTTTGGAAGCTTTCAAGGTACTAAGGTAGATATAGCTGGTGCTACTGGACCTGGAGAAACACTTTCTATTGTCGAAGACAATAATGAAAAAGTCCTTAGAGTTTTATATAAAAAAAATCAAATAGGTACAGGTAAGTATCCGGATATACGAACCTATACAGGTTTTCTAACCATCATCTCTATACCCGAAAAGATTAGACCAAAAGAAGATATTAATAATCCTCAAGATGTCACACTTGAATATTCTGTAAAATTTGAAAATAACTTCCAGTGGACAAAAGGTGGAAAATTACCTGGTTTAGCTGGTGGTAGTATCCCTTCTGGTGGAGAGTATATTGGTAAAGGTAGAATGACAAATGGTTTTTCTGCTCGATTTATGTGGCATGTTGAAAAAGGAAAACCAGGGCTTATATCTTATATTTATCATCCTGGTAGGTCTGGGTCTTATGGGCAAAAAGTATATGGAACAGGTCCATTCCTCTCTGTGAGCAAGCCAGCAACATCATTGAACTCTAGGGACGGTAATGCTATGCTCAAATTATCAAAAAACAAATGGTATAAGATTAGACAAACGATTAAGGCAAATACACCTGGTAAACATAATGGAACTATGAAAGTATGGATAAATAATCAACTAGCTGCATCTTTTGGAGGTATGAAATACATTGCTGATGGACATCATGGTTCCTATAGCGTCGATAAAATGTTTTTCGCAACATTTTATGGTGGTGATATAACCTATGCTCCAACATCCAATACAAATACACGTTTTAAAGACATAAAAATTTACGTAAAGTAAATTTTTATACTGCTTTACTTTCACTAGATAATCTTTATAGACCTTGAGATTATCACCACATTCACCCCTTAGCACTCCCTCCTATAACATAACAAATTACGCATGTCATCACATGTCATC
>JAJRPL010000025.1 GCA_024280815.1 Bacteroidota bacterium | reverse complement strand
TGTTGCTCCCGTAACTTTATCCCAGGTAATAGTTGGTTTGGTTATTACTTTAGTTGCATTGATTGCTGGAAAGGTTATAGTTGGGCAAGTAAGAGCAACTGAAGAACAGTTAGGATCTTTCCCTCCGTCATCAATAACCCATTCACCAGCTCCAATTAAATTATTTCTTGCATTTTCTCCTAAACAATACTGACTATGACCACCATCAAAATCAACACCACTTTTATGTGGTTGTGCATTCCAACCAATTAACAACCCATCATAATTAGCTGTCGAGAGTTTAACACCTTTAAACATCCAATCAGCAGTTTCTAAACTTTGAATATTCCATGAACCCAAATTTTGATCGAATGAAATTGCTCCATCAAACATTTCGTCCATATTTTCAACAAATGAAGTATCCCAGTTACTTAAATCTTGATTGAATGAACTTGCATGGCTAAACATGTTATACAATTCTGTAACTCCAGTTATATTCCAATTACCAATGGGTTGATTAAATGAAGTTGCACTGTTAAACATACTATATAATTCAGTAGCAAAAACATCCCAATTACCAATAGGTTGATTAAAAGCTCTTGCATCTGAAAACATACTAGCCATTGAACTAACATTAGATGTATCCCAATTGCCAATAGGTTGATTAAAAGAGGTTGCAATTTCAAACATTCTAAACATAGTTTCAACATTAGATGTATCCCAATTACCAATCTTTCCATTAAAAGCTCTAGCATCTGAAAACATCTCCTCCATTATTGTCACTTTTGAAGTGTCCCAACTATTTAAATCTTGATTGAATGAAATTGCAAATCTAAACATCATTCCCATATCTTCAACATTTGAAGTATTCCAATTGCCAATAGGTTGGTTAAAACTGATAGCACCATCAAACATTGCTCCAAAAGTTTCTACTTTAGAAGTATCCCAATTACCGATAGGTTGATTAAAAGAGTCCGCATCTTCAAACATTAAAAGCATCCCATCTACATTTGAAGTATCCCAGTTGCTTATTTTTCCATTAAATGCTGTTGCTTTTTGAAACATTCCTGCCATATTTTCAATAGTTGAAGTATCCCAGTTATTTAAATCTTGATTAAATTGAGTGCAATTGGAAAACATATAAGATAAGTCTGTGACTAATGATAAATCAGGAGCATCACTAGCATTTCCTTTTAAATTAGTACACTCTGCAAAACTCAAAGAAGTCCATTTTTGTTTACCCCATTGATCTATTGAGATTAGTTGTTCTCTTTCAGCATTTGCACTAAAAAATATTCCAGGAAAATCACCTTTTATTCGAATTGTATACGTTCCTGGTATTCCATATTCATGTGTAACCGTATTTGTGAGCCCGAATTGAGTATAAACACCATCTCCATTCCAATCAACATCAAAGTTAAAACCTGGTTCGTTTTCAGTATTAATTGTTATTGAAGTGTTGTTTGAATTTCCAGGGTTATCGGTTTTCCAAGTAGTGATAAAAGCTTCTTGAGCAAATAAATTACTATTTACAAGAAGAAATGAAAAAATAAAAGCTAGTATAAGATTAAGTTTTGAAAAAAAGCTAAATATCAAAAATGTAGGTTTTTTATTAAAACTAGATAAATTCATTTCTAATGGGTTAATACTAAGATTTTATATGCTTACTTAAAGTAAACGTTTTTTTATAGTTATGGTATACAAATATATGTGTTTTTTATTTTCAAGTGTTTCTAGCTTTATCAATTTCATTGTGATTTTGTTTAAATGAGATTTAATCTTTTTTTTAGGGTTTAATTTTTTAGGTACTTGTCTCTAAATTAATGAAGATTACTCGGAAGTATACCTCGATCCTTAGGTCAAAGTTGTTGATTTAATCAAAAATTTCTTCAGATATTTTAAAGCTTTCTCTTTCATAATAAGAATGTGTCTTTTTAAATTTATTAATAGTTTAGTTTTTATTGCACTTGAATTTAATACCTTAAATTTGCAAGATGAAAATAAAATTACTGGCAATTGGTAAAACAGATGATAAAAACCTGATACAATTAATAGAGATGTATCAAAAGCGATTAAAACATTATATACAATTTGAGTTAGAAGTAATTCCAGATCTAAAAAATGTAAAGAATTTATCAGAAAATCAGCAAAAAGAAAAGGAAGGTGCATTGATTTTAAAGAAAGTATCTTCAACTGACCAGCTTGTTTTGCTAGACGAAAAAGGAAAGGAATTTGGTTCGATTGAATTTTCGAAATTTTTACAAAAAAAGATGAATTCAGGCATCAAGCAATTGGTATTTGTAATTGGTGGCCCTTATGGATTTTCAGAAGCAGTATATCAGAAAGCACAAGGTAAAGTGTCTTTATCACAACTAACTTTTTCGCATCAAATGATTCGATTATTTATGGTAGAGCAACTATATAGAGCTTTTACGATTTTAAAAAATGAGCCTTATCATCATGAATAGGTGAGTAAAATCCCACAACCAAACTCGAAGAATTTATTTTGTATTTACTAAGCTAACGCTTGCTCAAGATCCCAAACAATATCTTTAAAATTCTCTATACCAATAGAAAGTCTTACTAGTTTATCTGTAATTCCCATCCGTTTTCTGTGTTCTGGGTCAACACCAGCGTGAGTCATGGTGATTGGATGCTGAACCAAACTTTCTGTACTACCAAGACTTACTGCTATTTTAAAGAGTTTTAAGTTGTTCATAAATTGAAAAGCTTCTTTTTCACCACCTTTAATATCAAAAGATATCATTGCCCCAGGAGCCTCACATTGTTTGTTGTAAGTGGCAAACTCTTTAGTTCCTTCTTTTAGTAGACCTAAATAATGTACTTTTTCAACTTTCGGGTGTTGATTTAAAAACTGTGCAATTTCTTGTGCATTTTTTGTTTGCTGATCCATTCTTACCTTTAAAGTTTCTAAGCTTC
>JAJRPL010000024.1 GCA_024280815.1 Bacteroidota bacterium | reverse complement strand
TCTTCAAATACTGAAATGTCAATATTACTGCCACAATTTGAACAAAACTCGCTTTCTTCTACAGTATAATTATCACAAGAATTACATTTTACACGGTATTTTACATCGTCAAAATGGTATTCGTTTATTTGTTTGATAACATCTGTGTGTTTAATACCAAAACCAACATTATCTGCTTCTGTAAATTTAGAGGTAGTAACACCTACTAAAATACCATTTTCGTTTAGCATTGGCCCGCCAGAATTACCTGGGTTTACAGCAGCATCTGTTTGAATAAAGTTTCTACCTTGCATAGGTTGGTTAGCAGAAGAAACGATACCTTCGGTAACAGTAAATGGCATTCCAAACGGAAAACCATTGATAAAAACCGTTTGTAAGTTAGATACTAGATTATCTTCTTCTAATTTAATTGTACCTTTAGTTGCTTTTAATTCTTCAACATGTAGAAAGGCTAAGTCAACTTCAGGGTTTACCATAGCTACTTTTGCCAAATATCTATTCTTATTATGATCTTCAATAGCGACTGTTTTATTGCCTTTAATAACATGATAATTTGTGATTAAAAAATCGTGATTTATGACTTTGAATCCAGTGCCTGTACCGTCTGCAGTAATTACTTTATATATGGAATTTTTTGTATTTTTCATTTTTAAATTTTTATTATGAACGTTATTTACATTTTAAATTAGCTAAACAATTTCGAAAAGAAACCTTTACTTTCTTTTTTATTGTTTATAGAACCACTTTGTAAGGCATGGAATACTTTAGAAAGTTTTGGAGCAGCATCAGTAGGCGATAGGCCAGCTACTTCTTCTAAAACATCTTCAATAGCTTTTTTATAATGGTCTTCTAAATTGTAATCGTAAATTAGTTTCAATAAATTAAATTGTAAATAATATGATAAATTAAAGTTACTTTCTTCTTTTTCATATTGTTGTACTCTTTCTAAATTATGTTTTAAACGGTCAGTAATAATTTGTGCAGAACTTCGCCAGCGTAAAGAAATAAATTGTTCTGCATGATATACATTTTTCATGATTTCTTCTTGCGGTTTTTCAGTCAACTTTTTCATAAAGTTAACGCATTTATCTACTCTAAAATTAAAATCTATATCAGCATTGAAAAGATTACCAATATATTCTATTAAGTCAGATCTTAATTTACCATGTACATAAGGCATATTTGAAATTTTAAGCATAGATATGGCTAAATTATCCCATTGAAAATCATCCCATCGTTTGTCTTTAAAGAATTGAGTATAATTTTTGTAATCTTCAAATACTGTGGTTATTTGTTGCCAAACTTCTTCTTTTTCTGATGTTGATAATGGAGTGTATTCAGGTTCTTTATAAAAGGAAGCCTTGTATTTAGCTATAAACATATCATCATAATCATCTGCATAAACACAAACATTTCTTATAATATCATATACTTTATGTGGTTGTGATAATTCGATAGGCATTTCATATTCAAACCAAAGTTCATCTTTTTCTAGTTGAATTTGAGCCAAGCTTAATGGACTGAAATTCACCTCTGCAACTTTACGTAAAAGAGCAATTTTATTAGTCTGGTCTGTAATTTTTAAAAATGGAGCTTTAACACTAAATTGTTTTTCGGTTATTTTTACATGAATTTCTGCAGAACCTTGCATTTGTACAATTTCAACATCACCATCTATATTTTTATCTTCTAACAATTTCGGATTCATATAGTTTATCACTGCTATGATTGATTTTTTAAAATCTTTTTCATCAAAGGCATCAATGGCAACATCCCAATATTCAACTTTATTGGTTGGGTCGTCAATGCTAGTTAAAGGTCTTTTATACCTTGGTAATACGTTTTCCATTTTAGTTATGTTTTTATTTTAATAATTTATTTTTTAATTCACTATGTATTGAAATGTATTCAACAAGTTCATCACTCTCAAATTCTATTTCATTTTTGTCATTTGTTTTAGCTTTTTTATTTTCTATAGTTAAATAACTTTCTCCTTTTTCAGAAGAATATAATGTGAATATACTATGACTTTCAGTTTCGAAATTTGTAACCTGTTCTAACCCAATAAAGCTATTTTGATTGTAGTTTTCAAGATTAGTAATCATTTCTTTTGGATTTTTAATAAAATTAAAGGCTGGTAATTCTTTTTCGTCAAACCATTTATTATCTATTTCACAAAAAGGTGATACTGCTTTAAAATAAGGAAATATAATTGAGAGTATTAAAACAATTAAAAGTTCAATAATCCATATTATGGTAAGGAATGTTCCGCTAATGGTACCTCCTCTTATGCCCCAAGTTCCTGATTTGTTGATTTCAGATATAAAACTAAAGAGTGTTTCGGGTTGTAGAACAAGACCAAAAACTTGTAAAAATTCAATATTACTAGTGGTGATACCAATTCTTGAATTCCCATAACTTTCACCTGCATTTATAACTAGATCAACCCATATAGCCCAAGAGAAGTAAAGGGCAATTAAACCACCAAACAAACCAAATATAAGAGCTATTGTAGAATTTCTTACTTTACCAATTTTGACAGCCAAATGACTTATAGCCATACCAACAGCAAAGCCAAAACCAGCTGTAATAAAAAAGTTGATATAAATAAATGGGATATACCAAATAAGATAGGTGTAGGCTAAGGCTAAAACAGGAATAACAATGACTGAGGTTAGGATAAATAATAAAAATGATACTGGCGATGATTTTCCTGAAGCTTGATA
>JAJRPL010000454.1 GCA_024280815.1 Bacteroidota bacterium | reverse complement strand
ATATCCTATTTTAACCGTAAATTTATCTAATTTGGCTATGGCTTGATTTTTAGTATCTTCACTCATCCAATCCAAATTTTTGATACGTTTCTTATATGCATCAATAACATTTGAAATCATTAATTCAGCCTTAGCTTTTGCTTCAGGCGGAAACATCTCATCAACATATAATTGACCCAAGGCTTCACCTACTGTGCTATTTACAGTAGTCAATGCTCTTTCGTCAGCAGGTCTTTGCTTTTTCTGACCTCTCAATGTTTTATTATAAAAACTCCAGTTTGCTTTTTCTATTTCTGTAGTTAAATTACTAGCATTTGAATTTAGTGTAGACCAACGCATTACTGTTTTTAAGGTTTCAATATCTGTATCTGTAAATACTTTTTGAAGTTCATCCATATATTTGATTTGCATAACAATTACTGTATCAACTTCTTTTTTAATACCAATATCAGTAATCATTTTCTTCCAATCAATAGCAGGTGCCATATTGTTTAATTCAGCAATAGTACGTGGGTTGTTAAAGTTTCTAACATCTCTACTTTGAACTTTATCTAGTCTTGGTCTTGCCAATCTTGTTTCTAATGCTAAAATTATCTTGGCTTGTTTTTCAGCATTGATTTTATCATCACCAATAAATTGCAACATCTTAGTGATGTGCTCTACATATTGTTGACGAATTTCTTTAGATTTAGCATCTTGATCTAAATAATAGTCACGGTCAGGTAAACCCAAGCCACCAGTTGTAATATAACCAGCATTGATAGCACTATTAGTAAGATTAGGGAAGACTGCAAAACCAATAAAAGGGGCATCTACAGCATCTTCCTTTGCAAGCACCGTTTGTAAATCTTTAATAGTTTTAATACCAGCGATAGCATTTAAAGCAGGTTGTAGAGGTGTAACACCCAATTTATTTCTTGAAAGTGTATCTAATTGAGAGTCAAAAATGAATAAGGCCTTTGCTTGGTCTGTAGTTGCTGCATATTTTCCACTTGCTTTAGCTCTGGCTAAAATTGCCAATACATCTTGATCTGTTTTTTTTCTTAAGACACCAAAACCTCCCCATCTGGTTCTATCATCAGGGATTTTTGTGGTTTTCATCCAACTACCATTAACATAGTTGTAAAAGTCTTCTTTCGGACTTACGGTCGTATCCATATTGGCTAGGACAATACCTGGAATTTTTACTTGCTTAGGTGTAGATTCTTCAGTAAATACAGTTTTTTGTATAGGTTTTGAATTCGTAACTATTTTTTTTTCTTTACAAGAAGTTGAGAGAAATAGACTTACTAGTCCTATAGATAGCAGTACTTTGTTTGTAGATTTCATTGTATAAATTTGTTTAATTGTTATTTGATTAGTAGTGATTTTATAAATTTGTTACAGATTTTATTGTTAATCTTCTTCATTGGCTCTTTCAATGATATTTTGTGGTAGAGATTTTTTAGCTTTTGCACCTAATTTTTTGATTTTCTCTACAGAAGTAATTAAGTTACCACGTCCTTCAACCAATTTATTCATGGCACCTTTATACTCATTTTTAGCTTCGTCCATTTTTTTACCAACTTTGGTTAAGTCAGTTACAAAACCTTCAAATTTATCATATAAAGCACCAGCTTGACGGGCAATTTCAACAGCATTATTACGCTGTTTTTCATTTTGCCACATGCTATCAATAGTCCGTAAAGTAGCCAATAGGGTAGAAGGTGTAACAATGACAATATTCTTCTCAAAGGCTTTGTTATACAGTTGATTGTCATTGTTGATGGCTACAGCAAAAGCTGGCTCTACAGGTACAAATAGCAATACAAAGTCAGGTGATTCAATTTCATAAATATCCTCATATTTTTTATCACTTAGCTGTGAAACATGTCTATTTAAAGAATTAATATGATCTTTTAAAAATTGTATTTTTTCTATCTCATCATCAGAATTCACATATTGTTCATAGGCAGTTAAAGATACTTTTGAATCAACAATCATTTTTTTACCATCAGGTAAATTAATAATTACATCGGGTCTCAATCTAGTTTTATTTTCATCATCTGTATTAAAACTTTTCTCTAAAACATATTCTCTGTCTTTTTCTAATCCAGATTTTTCTAAAACACGTTCTAAAATCAATTCGCCCCAATTTCCTTGAGTTTTGCTATCGCCTTTTAAGGCTCTGGTCAAATTAACAGCTTCTTTACTCATCTGTTCATTCAATTCTTTTAGACCAAGTATTTGTTGACGTAAGGCAGCATGGTAATCAATACTCTCTTTGTGTGTTTTGTCTACCTTGTCTTCAAAAGTCTTTATTTTTTCTTGTAGTGGATTTAATATTTGCTTTATATTCTCTTTATTTTGTTCGGTAAATTTAACCGACTTTTCTTCCAATACTTTATTGGCTAAATTTTCAAATTCCTTCGTGAATTTTTCTTGAATATTCTCTAAATCTTCTTTTTGTGTATTTAATTTTTCATTTAATGCATTGATTGCAGCATCTTGTTGGATGTTTACACGGATAATTTTTTCTTTTTCAATTAATAATTCTTTGTGTTCAACTTGTAATTGATTGATGGTTCTTTCAGCATTGTTTTTTGTCTCTAATAAAGACAAATTACGCTCTTGTAAGGTAGCTTTCTCTTTTTCAGTGGATGCCTTGGTAATCAATTTCCCAATATATGCACCTATCAATAATGAAATAATAAAAATGATAAAGAAGATAAAATATTGTTGTTCCATTAGTTGAATGTAATTAATTGATAACCTTCACTTTGATATTTCACCAAAGCGGTAAGGGCAGACAAAGATAATTTTACGTTTTCAGTTTTATTAGCGACATCATATCCGTAAGCTAAAAAGGATTGGCCACAAACAAATAATTTAACATCAACAGTATTTAATGCATTTATCAATTTTAAATCAGGATTTTCAGTTTTAAATAATGATGTAAATCCTTCAGTATTTAATGCACTCTTAGT
>JAJRPL010000453.1 GCA_024280815.1 Bacteroidota bacterium | reverse complement strand
TCAATTGATTTTGCAGCGATGTATCGGATGCTTTTCCCTTCATAATTTTCTCGATAGATTTTTGGGGATAATCCTACTTTTTTAAACTTTTTAATGATTTTCTGATCACTTTGTTTAAAAGTTACACAAGAAGAAACCGTAATCAATATAACGGGCACTAAAAAAAGAAAAATTTTAAAGATTTTAAAAAAAGACATTTTGTTAGATAAAGGTATTCATTCCAAAAGTATAGAAAATTGAGGAAAGAGTTGTTTCTTTGCTCCAATTAAACTTTATATCATGTCTATAGTAGTCGAAAATATCACGAAAACTTACGGAAGTCAAAAAGCCTTAGATGCTATTAGTTTTAGCATTAATTCTGGTGAAATAGTTGGGTTTTTAGGCCCAAACGGAGCGGGTAAATCTACCATGATGAAAATTATTACAACCTATATCAACCCTACAGAAGGTGTGGTTACTGTAAACGGGCACCAAGTAGCAACCGAACCCATGTTGGTAAAACAGTCGGTTGGGTATTTACCAGAGCATAATCCGTTATATCTAGACATGTATGTTAGAGAGTATGTACAGTTTAATGCTTCTGTACACAAAGTCTCTAAAGAACGTATTGAGCAAGTGATTGAACAGGTTGGTTTAACACCTGAAGCTCATAAAAAAATAAGTCAATTGTCTAAAGGGTATCGTCAGCGTGTTGGTTTAGCTGCTGCTTTATTACACGATCCAGAAGTGTTAATTTTAGATGAACCTACTACAGGTTTAGACCCCAACCAACTAGTAGAAATTAGAGGCTTAATTAAAGAAATAGGCAAGACAAAAACAGTATTGTTTTCTACGCATATTATGCAAGAAGTAGAAGCTGTTTGTGACCGTGTAATCATTATCAATAAAGGGAAACTTGTTATTGATAAAAAACTAAATGAGCTAAAAAGTAATGAACAACAAATACTTGAAGTTGAGTTCGATTTACGTGTTGAAGAACAATTATTGAAACAACTACCTCATTTAACCACAGCTGTAAATGTTTTTGATACTACGTGGCAACTTACATTCAATAGCCAAGAAGATATGCGTTCTGTAGTTTTTGATTTTGCTCATGACAACGGACTCAAACTACTTCAATCTTCTCAAAAAAATCAGGATTTAGAAAGTCTGTTTAGGAGTTTGACTAAGGGTTAATTCATCGTATCTTTTTTCTTCTTTTTCTTACCAAAAAGACCATTCAACACATCTTTTGCTAAATCTTCAACTTCTTCTGTGGTTTTTTTTGTTTTGACCGTAGTGGTGTCTGTAGCTGTAGTGTCTTTTTCTTTTGTACCTCCACCAATTATACCTTTTAAAGCATCTTCAACTTTATCTTGTACTTCCTCTTTTATCTTATCTTTACCTTCTTCAATAAGTTTATCTTTTTGTTTGGCTATCAATTGTTTGGTTAAATCGGTTACTGCAGCTTTTAAATCTGTTTTAATTGATGGTGATTTTAAACTACCAGAAATTAATGCATTTACAGGTATTTTAAGGTTGGTTTGTGTTTTATCAATTTTTTCAATTAGCTGAATTACTTCTTTACCTAAGTATTTTACGGGTACATTTACTATGGCTTTATAGCCTAAGGTATTGTCAAAGCCATGACCTCCAGAAATGTCAATTTTAATGTCGTCATAATTTAAAGAAAATGGTTTAACCACTACTTTACCGTCCTTAAAACTTAAGGCCGATTTTAAATTCTTTAATTTTAATTTTTTAGGGTCTAAAAATTTGAGGTTACTTTCTAATTTTTGTAGCAAATGCGATTGTTCAACTGCTATTTTTGAACCCATTAATTGAGCTAATAAATCTCCAGTTATTGAATTTAAATCTGGTGTAAAATCACTGTTTAAATTACCTGATAGGCTAATTTTAGTATTGATTTTACCTTCAATGGCATTTGCTATTGGTGCCAAGGCTTTGAACAAGTCTAACACTTTAAAAGACTGACCAATATTGAAATTTTTAGCGTCTAAATCCATGGTGAATTTAGGTGTTTTTTCTTTGGTAGATACACTTCCGTTAAACCCTAAAGCTCCATTAAAAACGTTAGACTTCATGTTTTTTAAAGTTGCTTTTTCATCCTTTATAAAAAGCGTGCCTGATACGTTTTTTAGGGTGATATCATCATACAATACCGTGTTGGCTTTTGCGTTAATGGTACAGTCTAAAAAAGATGGTACTTTAATACTTTCTTGTCCTGTTTTAACTGTAGTAGAGTCATTTTTTTGTTCAATTTCAGCAGTCATAAAATCATTTACAGCAAAAGTGTTAGAAACAATATTAAATTTTCCTTCAATATTTTCATCATTGAATAAAAACCCTAATAAATTGTCTATGGCTCCAGTAGCTTTAAAGTCGGTTTTACCTAATTGGGCATCAAAATTAGTTAGTTTTACTGTTTTCGGATTCAAGGTAAGTCCAGCCTTATTTATTTGTAACGGATGACTCAACTCGTCAGATACATATTGAAAATTTGATAGTTTAAAAACTCCAGAAGTTCTGGTGTTTTCGTATTTTTCTTTTTCAATAGAAAGCATGTCAAAACTGGTATTGGCATTGATATTTAATAAGCCTTTTAAATTTTTTACAGCTTCAGCTGGATACACTTTTTCTAAATTTGCTAAGTTTAAGTTTCCGTCAACATGTGCTGTAACTTTCATGTTTTCTGTAATATCTAACAATTTCACCTTAGCATTAAACCTATCTTTATCTATACGGAAAGACAAGGTGTCTATAAGTACATAAGTGTCTTTTACCAAGCCTGTAGTATTGGTGATTTGTGTATTAATATGGATGCTTTCTAACGATTTTGGTAAATCAGGATATTTAAACGATGCATTTTTAGAATTGATAGCAACATTAAATTTAGGAATATAAACATCGTCAATAACGCCATTAATAGTTCCTTTTACATCAAAATTTCCTGTGGTTTTAACACCTTCAATGTTTTTTGAGTATTGTTTTGGTATCAACGCCAAAAAGTTTTTAAAATCGGATGATGGAGTTTTAAAATTAATCTTGACTTGTTTATTATTTTCATTCAGTTTTATAAACCCATCAAATACCAAAGGTAGTTGATTGATTAAGGCCTTATTTTCTAGAAAACTATATTTGTTTTCTTTAAAATCCATTCCGATAACAGCATCTAATACAATTGAATGTTTATTTAAATAATCTACACTATCCATCTGAAAAGATGCTAAAGCAGTTGAATTTGTCTTTAGTTGTGAGGTTTCAGAAGAAAAATTTCCTTCTCCAGAATGGTTTAAATCTGATAATTTCAATAACAAATTACTTGATTCGTCAAGATAAGTAATGGTACTATTTGTTATTTTATAATCATCTAAATTTAATTGTAGCGGATCAGATTTACTTTTGTCCTTATTTTCTTTAGCAATATCATAATTGGCATTCCCTTCTTTATCTACTTTAATTGAAATTAAAGCACCATCTAAAACAAAACTTGTAATACTGATATCTTCATTCTTTTTGAACAATTGCCAAATGGGTAGTTTTAAATCGATAGTTTTTGCAGCAAATAGCGTGTCACCTTCAAAAGGAGCTTGATTTATAATTGAAACATTTGTTAAAGACACTTCTGCATTAGGGTAACTACTCCAAACCGTTAAATCTGCATCGGTAAAATCTAATTTTGCATTGATATTATTATTTGCTGTTTCTTTTACTAAATCAATGATTTTACCCTGAAAAACAAAAGGAATACTAATAATTGCAATGATTAGCAAGACTAAAATGATGGCCAGAATTTTAACTATTTTTTTCATTCGTTTAAGTTTACGAGTAGTTAGTTAATTTATTAACGTGTTTTATTGTAATAGATTTTATTATAGTTCTAAAATATTCCCAAATTTGAAACTTAAAAAATTGTACTTTTGTGTAAAATCATTTACATGGATATTTCTCTAATTCCGAAAATAAAACATACAGAAAGCAATAACTTTTTTTTATTGGCAGGCCCTTGTGCCATTGAAAGTGAAGAAATGGCGATGCGAATTGCTGAAAAAATATTAACCATTACTGATAAGCTTGAAATTCCTTATGTTTTTAAAGGAAGTTTTAAAAAAGCCAATCGCTCTAGAATAGATAGTTTTACTGGTATTGGCGATGAAAAAGCATTAAAAATACTCAAAAAAGTAAGTAAAACTTTTAATGTACCCACAGTTACTGATATCCATGAGGTTTCTGATGCGTATTTGGCTGCTCAATATGTTGATGTGTTACAAATTCCCGCTTTTTTAGTCCGCCAAACCGATTTGGTAGTTGCTGCAGCAAAAACTGGTAAAGTAGTCAATTTAAAAAAAGGACAGTTTATGAGTGCTGAAAGTATGCAACATGCTGTTCAAAAAGTTTTAGATAGTGGTAATAATAAAGTGATGATAACCGATAGAGGCACTATGTTTGGCTATCAAGATATGATTGTTGATTTTAGAGGCATCCCAACCATGCGACAATATGCAACCACAGTGCTAGATGTTACACATTCATTACAGCAGCCTAATCAATCATCTGGTGTTACTGGTGGTAGACCTGACATGATTGAAACCATTGCCAGAGCAGGTATTGTCAACAATGTTGATGGTTTGTTTATTGAAACTCATTTTGATCCTGCAAACGCAAAATCTGATGGAGCAAATATGTTACATCTAGATCATTTGGAAAGCTTGTTAAGTAATTTAGTGGCTATTCGTAAGGTTGTGAATGGGTTATAACTGTTTAATACAAACTACTCGCTTTTAACAAAACTTCACGTAAAACGGTATCATCAATATCGTCTAAACATTTGTGCCGTAAAGAAACCATCATTTTTCTGTTTTCAGTAACTAAATGTTCTTGATGAACAAGTATTTGGTTTCCTTTCCAAAAACCAAGATCTACAAATTGTTTTTTATGACTTGCGTTTAAATAACAAAAGGGTTTCTTGTTGATATAATAAAACGGAATTCTATACTTGTATTTCAACTCTAAACTAGGAATAGTATGTTCTATAATTGTCTGTAAATGAAGAAATATAGAACGGTACAGTTCTGGTTGGTTAAGGATATATTCTTCTGCTGGATTCATAATTTAAAGTAAAGATACTTGTTTCTTTCTGAAAAACTACTACCCAAAATACTATTGTAACTAAGGCTTGTGATAAACACCTACATCAAAGTGAATGCAATCATAAATTTTCTGAGCATGAGAAAGTTGAAATTCAAGAAAAAATTTCTAAAAGGGTAGAAAAATAGTGTTTAAAGTTTAATTATTTTTAATTTATAATAATTTAGCCATCCCCCGTTTTTTTTAATTGAACGATAAATTAAGTTGTCCACTTAGATTCTCTGGAGGTACTTTAATTATATTCCATCTAATTCTGGTTGGCATTAACAGAATTGAGATTACTTTCGATAATTTGTAATA
>JAJRPL010000452.1 GCA_024280815.1 Bacteroidota bacterium | reverse complement strand
ATTTAGAAAACGCTAAAAGTGTTAATTTAGATATTTTTGAGGAAAACAACAATGATTAAAACACAAAACCTATCATCAACATTAAACGTATTATACCCAGCAGTACAAGGTAATAAAATAATGCCCATATTATCTTGTATAAAAATGGAAAGCATTGAAAAAAAAAATATAAAATTAACGTCAAGCAATTTAGAAATGCAGATTTCTGTATCAGTAGATGCTAAAATAGATGATAATGTTAATTTATGTATTAATTATGATAAATTAAATCAATTTAGCAGATCAAATAAAGATGTCGATATTGAAATTTTAGATGCAGGAAAAGACAAAATAAAACTAAAATCAAATTCAACATCTACAATAAATACATTTCCACCAAACGCATACCCCGACATGGTAATTGATAATGAAAATTCGATTAATTTAGAATTAGATACCAATGAATTTCAAAACGCATTAAATAGCATATCTTATTCGGCTGGAATAAATGACATAAGACCATTTTTACATGGTGTTAATTTTGAACTCAAAAACCAAATATTAAAGCTTACTTGTTCAGATGGTCATAGGCTGGCAACAACATCAATTTATGTAGATTGTGATTATGATCTTGAAATAAGTTGTGTTATCCCAATAAAAACGGCGCAAACTCTGGCTAAAACATTCTCTAATAAAGAAGGTAAGTTGCTATTATCAATAAATAAAAATAGCTTTAGCGCAAATAATGAAACAACAAATATTACTGGTAAAAACATAGATGCTGTATTCCCTAATTTTAGTAAATTATTTGAACTAGAAAGATTAAATCATGCAATTGTTGATAATAAATTATTGATTAATGGCATAGAATCTGTATTAATTACGGCAAGAGAAATAAGTACAGCGATAGTGTTAACTTTTGAAAGTGACAATATTCATGTTGTTGCTGAAAATCAGAATGGTGAGATTTCAATAGCAGACATAAAATGTATATATACAGGAAATAAAATAGAGTTCGGGCTAAGTGCAAATTATTTAATTGAATCGGCTAAAAAGATTAATGGCGATATAAGTATAAATTTAGATGATGACACGAAAAATATAACATTAATAGAAAATGGAATTGAGCATAGTGCAATGCATTTAATAATGCAACTTAAATTATAATAATGGATAATAACAATGCCGGATTTAGCAGATCAAGCTGAAATACAAGAACAATTAGCGCGTCAAATAGCTATTGATAACAGAGTTCAAAATGGAAAATGGGATGGTCTCCCAAGAGAGTGTTATGAATGCTTTAATTTAATTAATGATTTAAGGCTTAAAGCAATAAATGCAACATTATGTATAACATGTGCAAGTATAAATGAAAAAAACAAAGGGCATTAAAACAATGACGACAGAAGAAAAAACAATAGAATATATAAAATGGTTCAAAGACAATTCAACACAAAAATGTTTTGAAAAATCAGTTATGTTATTGGCATCATCAATAGGTTCTTTATTCTATGATAAAAATGATAAATGTCCATACATTTTTTAGTCGAAAGATAATATCAGTAAGATAATAATAACGGTAAAAAAGGTAATTTAATAATGCAAGAAAAAACCAAGCACTATACAAACAGTTCAGGCCGTGATTTAATAGACGAATGGATTGATAATGATGATCCAATTGAAGTTAGGGCTAAGATAATAAGCAACATACAAAGGTATGCAAGGCGATACGGAAAAAAGGATGATATTCTGAAAGAATCCATAAAAATAGCAAATTATGCTGACAGGTTAGTAAAATATGAAAAATCATTAAAAATTGAATCGTCAGAAGTAGATGAATTTTGTAATAGGTTTTTAAATGAAGTTTAATAAATAAAAAAGGTAATTTACATGGTACAACTATACAAAGAACAAACAAAACCACTACCATTAAAACAATCACTTGCAATAACAAAAAGACAAGATAATCTACCCATCAAATACCCAAAAAAATTAAAGGTAATTTTAAAACCAAACTTAAAAATAGAAAATTTAGATGAAAAAACACATGCGTTAAAAAATATTTAAAAGGGTGATTTAGGGGTGATTTATATAAATTTCATACACAAAGGCAGTCAGGTTGCACAAAAATAAATGCTATGTGCATATAATAAAACTAATAAGGCTCAATTATTAAGAAATATAGAACATGGGGTAATATATAAACCAGAGAACTACGATGTAATAATATTTACAGAATTTGAATTAAGTTCAGATCAAAAAGTTATGGTATAAATAAAAAAGGTAATTTATAAATGAGTATATTTGAAGATCAAAAAAAATTTATGTTAGCTGGAGATCAAACTGTTGATGAATTAAACTTAAAACAAATGGACTTATACGAATCATTAATTCATGAAGAAAAATCAGAGTTTATATTTGCAAGTGCAAAATTTTATTGTGAATCTACAAAACTTCAAGCTGAAACAATAAAAGAAGCCATAGATATATTAGTTGTTGTATCAGGATGGCTATTATCTAATGGAATTGATGCACAAAAAGCCTGGGATATTGTACACGAAAACAATATGGCAAAGGTGAAAGATAAAATAGTAAAAGATGGAAAAGGTAAGATACAAAAAAGTCCAGAATCAATCGCACGTAAAAATAAAATGATGATTGATTTAATTGGATTGATTAATTAAATTTATTTAATAAAGTTTATTAAGTGTTAGATAAAAAAGAAAAATGTGTTAAATGTGATAACACTCATATAGTAAAATTTTATAGTACGAGTATAAAATATTGTATGAAGTGTTATCATACATGGCAATGGGATTTAAAAAAAGGTAAAAAAGCGTTAATATACCATCAGATGTAATTTTAAAAAAAGGGTAATTTTAAAAAAAAAGGGTAATTTT
>JAJRPL010000451.1 GCA_024280815.1 Bacteroidota bacterium | reverse complement strand
TTCGGTTTATTTTATTGAAAACAACATCAGATCTCTTCATAACTATTGTTGTTGAATTTGATTTACCAATGCTTCCATAGACGGATTGTTCTTTTTAAAATCTTCTACTACAGATACGGTTTTATCAGCAAATAAAGACTTGTCAGGAATGATAATTTCTACACCAGCCTCTTTTGCCTTTTTCATTGATTCGTCAACCGAAGCAGCCCAAAATTTCTTCTCTGCTTGTGCTGATTCGTCAGCTGCTTCTTGAACCCATTGTTGTTCTTGTTCAGATAATGTTTCCCAATATTTAGTGCCAATAATCAACACATCTGGTATGGATGAATGTTGGTCTATGGTGTAATATTTGCTCACCTCATAATGATTGGATGACACAAATGAAGGTGGATTGTTTTCAGCTCCGTCAACCACACCTTGTTGAATGGCGGTGTATAATTCTCCATATGCCATCGGTGTTGCTGAACCTCCTAAGGCATTTACCATGTTAATTGCCATCTGATTGTTCATCACACGTATTTTGAGACCTTTTAAATCTTCTGGTGTTCTAATCGCTTTATTTTTAGTGTAAAAACTTCGACTACCAGCATCGTAATAACACAAACCTCTCAACCAAAATTTACTCCCTTTTTCTAAAATTGATTTACCAATTTCACCTTCTAAAACATCAAAATAATGTTTTTTATCTCTAAATAGATACGGAATACCCAATACATTATATTCGGGTACAAAATTGGAAAGCGTTGCAGCACTCACTTTAGTTACTGCTACACTGCCAATTTGTAATAATTCTAACACTTCTCTTTCTGAACCCAATTGTCCGTCAGGAAAAACCTTAATTTTCAATTTCCCTCCAGATTTTTTAGCCAATGCTTTTTGAAATTCTAAAATACCTTTATGAACAGGATGCGTTTGTGGTAACGTATGTGCCAAATACATTACTTTGTTTTCAGAAAGTTTTTTACAGGAAATTAACCCTATAAAAAGCAATAAAAGAAAAGTAATTTTACACTTCATTATTATAGTTTTCTTTTTTTAATAGTTCTCGCTACAATTTTTTATCAACCCCAAGACTTCGGGACACTCGAACTGACATTTTTTTATGGTATCAAAACTAGTTAATTGATACTTCTAATGGTGATTTTAATTTTTCAGAAAACTCATTTAAATAGTTTTCCCAGTCTTGTTTTGTTTCAAACTGCTTGCTTTTTTTCCATCCAAAACCAGTATAATATGTAGCTTTATTATCCTCTAGTTTTAATTGCATAAAAGCATTACTTAAATCTTTTTTATCCGTCTTGTATATGTCAATATCAGCAACCAGTTCTGGTTGTGCAACAATAGCAGTTCCTAATTCTGATCCGTCATGAGCTTCCCAATAACTCAACCATCCTTTTTCTTTATTTTCAGTGGTTTTCCCATTTTTTTCGTGTAGCGTTAATCCTACAGAAAATTGATTTGAACCTTTTAATGTTATTTCAAATTTTGAAAGATTATTACCTCTATCTAATGTCACTGTTCTACTTTCCTTTATTAAATTTCCACCAGCATTCCAATCAGCATATTCAATATAAAAACTGGTTCTAATTGGGCCTGTGGTTAAGGTTTTATAGTTGGTAAAATTTTTAGAGATATAATAACTCGTATCTACTTTAATGGCGATACCTCCACATCCTCTACTTGTACCTACATGAAAATTATCTAAACCTTCGCCAGTATCTTCATGATAGCTTCCCGTACCATCAGTATGTTCTTTATACCATTTATTAATTATAGGATACTTAACGCGTTTTAACCAACAGTCTACACCACTTGAAAGTGTACCGCCTTCAACCTTGTCTTCAAACATTTTTTGTGCTGTAGGCCCAAACACTCTAAAGGCAACCTTATCGTTTTCCCAAGTATAATCATCTGTACGTTCTGGTACAAAACGAGAATAACAAACCTCTTCAGAATTGTTCCCTTGAGCGGTTTTAACCAATGTAAAAGTTGAAGATGAATTTGGATTAACACTAGGTTGAAAAAGGATAACATCTGCCTTTCCATCATCATTTTTATCAATGTGTTGGATGATTTGCAGGTTCTCTTTGTCATCTAATAATCCATAACTTTCTAGGCTGTCTGTTTCGACCAAGTTTAAATCTGATTTTGAAATTTCAACAGTTTCAAAATCTCGATCAAGAGCTAAATTATTTGTGATTGTAATTTTTTTGATTTTTGGAGAACAGGAAACTATACCCAATACTATAACAAGAAATATTATTTTAATTAGTTTCATGTGTTTATAATATCAACTTTTATTTAAAAACTGGATTCTTGCTCCCGAAGTCTCGGGACAGGAATGACAGAACGTTTTATAATTCACCTAAAGTCTTTAGTCTTCATTAGCAGGTTTACCAATAGTAGCCAGTATACCACCATCAACATAAATAATTTGACCATTGATAAAATTACTAGCTTCAGATGCTAAAAATACGGCCGTCCCGGCTAAATCTTCAGGGTCTCCCCAACGACCAGCTGGCGTTCTACCTACAATAAAATCATTAAATGGATGACCGTCAATTCTGATAGGTTTCGTTTGTTCGGTGGCAAAATATCCTGGGCCAATTCCGTTAATTTGCACATCGTATTTCGCCCATTCTGTAGCCATATTTCGGGTCAGCATTTTGAGTCCGCCCTTAGCTGCAGCATATGCTCCAACCGTATTTCTACCTAACTCACTCATCATAGAACAGATA
>JAJRPL010000023.1 GCA_024280815.1 Bacteroidota bacterium | reverse complement strand
GAAATTCCATACCTAACACCCGAAGACCATCCATCATACTTCTTCCATGTTTTGATGTACCATTTTGCTATAACCATAAACAAACTTTCAAAAAACATAGGTTAATACTTATTTTTTTAAAAGAGGATAATGTTTATTACCAATACGTGTTTTGTCAATTTTTATCATTATAATATCATCAATTGTTTTATGCCTGTTAAGTTGAAGCATATTCATCATCATTTCTTTTTCACTATCCATATACCATCTGCCCAAAAAATATGCTGTAGCGAATGGTGCTAATGGTGTAAAAGCCATAACACCAAAAGACATATCCAAACCATACATATATTTTTCATTAGCTGTTGCAGTATCCCAATTACTATAAGCAGAATATCCAGTTATTAAAATACTCGCAAAATTAACAGTTCGAGCTACTCCTTTAAAAGCATTACCCGCATTAACAGACAATCTAGCGTTGTATTTAGCCCTAGAAACAAAATCTGGTGAAATTCTTGCTCTAGTTCCTCCTTTAAAATTCTCTCCCCAATATTTAAATTCATTATTATAGGTAACTCCAAATTTTCCTTTTGGTGCGTTATTATGAAAATTATAGTTTAGACCATCCATAAATTTACCTTTTGATAAGGAAAGGCCTAAACCTCCAGCAGTTAAGCCATGATTTATATCATCCATCTTAAACGTATCACCAAAATCTATAAAACCTTTATTATTGTTATCTAAGAAAGGTTGTGTTTGGTATGCTGGGGTTCTCTTAGCCACAACTACGTCAATTTCTATTTTGGGCAAAGGAGAAGTATATTTCGCCTCCCAATAAAACCCAGTAGATGTATAAATTACACCTTCGCCATCTTCTACTTCTTGATTAAAATAAGGCGTTTTAGGTAAACTGAAATTTTTTATAAAATACCCGGCAGTATCCTTAATTTCTGTTTCCCATCCGTTTTTGGTATACACCCATTCTCTGCCAATATTGTCTTTGGCATGCTCTCCTATAGTTCCATTAATAGGTAAATAATCAGTATTGGTATTTTCAGCTTTTCGTTGTTGTTTTTTTAATAAACGTTTTTCTAATTGCTTAAACTTATAACTTCGCTTAATTTTATTTTCTGCCATACGGTCTCTAAACAATACTTTACCGCTTACAGGATCAGAAAAAAGGTACTTGCCTCTATTTTTATATTTTGAAGTCATAATGCTTTATTTTTAAGCTACACCCCATAAGTTATTAAAATCTTCATTACCCAATTTAAGTTGTTGAGCCGAAATAGTAATATGCGTTACCATAGGTGAATCATTATCAGCTATAAAATTTTCTTCATAGTCTATACAAAATCCATTGGTAAATTGTAATACCTTTTCTTGTGCCATAGTATCACGTTTAAAAAAGGTAATGGTGCCATCTTTGGTGTGTTCTGGCTCTTTCATCCAATGAAAAAGTTCTGTATTACTATCAGATTCTACAGCTAAAGAAACTTGACCACCTTTGGGCTTTCCAATAGGTTTACCTTCTTCATCTGTGGGTTGGTTTAGTTTATAAGTACATTCTAATACGGTATACTCTTTTCCATCAATAAAAAGTTTAGCTTTAAATGACATAGTAATTTTTTTTTAGTTATTGTGGTTCATATTCAGATTCCCACTCGGTACCATCATCACCTTTTTGACCATCCATTTTTATTAAAAAGTTTTTGGCAGGAAAATAAGGTTTTAAACGTACATCTAAATGTATTTTATCTTTTTGATGGTGGTCTTGTTCAAAACGTGTTATTTCAAAATTTTCAATCAATTTATCTGGCCCTGTTACACCATCTAAAAAGCGTACAATTTGCTGTTGTATTTCTTTACGGGTTTTGGCATTAAAGTTTTCAAAGGCACGACGGTTTAAAAAGTCCATCAATACTTTGGTTACATAATCAAATACACGTACTACTGAATAGGTTTGTAGACCTAAATTGTCACCATTAAATAGTGTTTTGGCAGAAAATGCCATTACTTTACCATATTCATTTACCATGGGTACAATACCTAAACTTTCTAAATTGGCAATTTCACTTTTCTTTAAGTCAAATTTTACACCGCTTACTTCATTTAACCCTCCATGTTTTTTACCTGCGGTTACTTGAGATATTAGGGTGTTGTATATTCTACCAGCTAATGCACCTGATGGTGCTATATATAAATTGTCTTCTTCACCAACTTCTTCTACCTTAGCTCTACCTACCAACCAATTACAGGTCATAATAGTATTAGACAAATACATGTCACCACTACTTAGGTTTGAAGATTCAAAGAGTTCCATCACATCATCTGGTTCGTCTAAATGTAAAAAGTCTGTTACCATCATTATTTTATTGTCATGTGCTAATTTAGCCCATTTGTCAACTACAGCTTTTGAGCCTAAATAACCTGGCACTACCATTAAAGAATAATTTTCTCTTAGGTCTAATCTGTCATATTTTGCTAAAATTTCATCACGTATGTGGTCAAAAAATCTAGTATTGTCTAAATCTGATAATTGTTCTAATTCTGCATTTACTATAGAGACATTTTTAACTTCTGGCAAATCTGTATTTCTAAAAAATAAAGCGACTGCTCTATAAGATGATTCTAACTCTCTAGTTTCATCTAATGCCGTTTTTAAATTCTTTTTCAATGTTTTTTCAGATTCTTTGGCTTTTTCATCTGCAATGGTAACCAAATCTATAACATCACCATTGTTTTCTAACAAACCTTTCCATAGATTTAATACTTTTAAAAGCTCTGCTCGTTCTTCTTTTTTACCATTATCTGTTAAAAAAATATTACGTCTTGCTTTACGGTCTGGGTTTAGATTTTGCACACCTTCTATTGTAGACTCTAATAAATCAAACCCACCGTATTTAGCAAACAATTCTGATTGTTGCTTTATATTTTGTAAAGCTTGCTTTTGCAAACCTGTATCTTGACTTTTTTTAGCTGAAGACTCTGCCATGTTTTTCTTTTTTTTGGTTAATTTATTTTTGAGTACTCTTAACTTCTTCTATAAGTGAATTAATAGTATCTATAATTGATTGCTTTGCCTCAGGGTCTTGCAATGCAGTTTTAAGAATTTTATTTGTTTTTAATTGCTTAATCATTTTTTTATAATGATCACTCTCTACTTCTAAATTTTTCAAAAAATCACTACCATTAATCAATCCTTTTTTACCAAAATCACCAAGGTTTGTAAATTTTTGATTTTCATGTTTAATTCCACCATCTTTATCTTCAAAGCCTATTTTTATTTGTGGGTCAAAATGTTCAAAAACATCTTCAATAGTTCTTAAACCTTCTACCACTTCTGGTTTTATAGGTGTGTTTGGTGTTAATTTACCTGTAATTAATGTTCTGTTTTTAGGTATGTCAGAAATTGCTTCATTAGCATCTCCTTTTACTTCGTTACCTCCTATGCCGAAATTAGAATTCATAATGTTATTTTATTTAAGGATTAAATATAATCTTATTTATGGTAATTACAAAAAAAATTAAAAAAAATGAGGTATTAATCATAATACCTCATTCTTTAACGTTATAATTTTAATAAAATTACACCCACTCG
Source organism: Bacteroidota bacterium (assembly GCA_024280815.1). Lineage (GTDB taxonomy): Bacteria > Bacteroidota > Bacteroidia > Flavobacteriales > Flavobacteriaceae > Aureibaculum. The sequence continues at coordinate 10,712 of JAJRPL010000023.1, read as the reverse complement.
TTAGCATGGTCTCCAATTTCTTTAGCAGAAATTGTAAACGTCTCTTTTAGTGGTGTATCACCATTAGCATCAAAAACTTCTTTGTACTTAACAATATATCCTTCTTTAAAAACAATTTCTTTTAAAGTAGCGTCTGTATCTCTTTTTATAAATACAATACTGCCATCTTTACGCTCAAAGTTGTTTGTCATCCACTCAAAGAAAAAAGGTTCTCCTGTAGATTCTACTGTTAAATTAATTCTACCACCTCTTGTTACAGATGATGGTCTTCCTGTTGGATCTACTTCTTGATGTAAATCGTAACTGCAGTGAAGTAAGTTTACTTCTTTTCCTGCTACTTTCAATTTTGCTTTAAAAGCCATAATAATAAAATTTAAATGTTAATAAAAAATAACTAATTAATAGTATATAAGTTGCTAATCTATAAAAAAAAATAAAGAATACAAAAAAAATTGAAATTATTTTAAAATGATAATGGACTTCAAGTGCTGATGAAGCTCTGTTTTTTTAATACTTTCGCCAAAATAGCTTTCCTTTATATTTTAAGTCTATATGTATTCTTTTTACACAGCCAGTTTCTGTATTTTTATAAAGGTTTACATCTATAATATCTATCTGTTTACCTCTAATAAAGTTCAAAAGAGATCTTAATGAGCTGTTTTTACCACTGGTATTAACAACTCTAATATCACTTGAGCATAGATAAGGTTTAATATCTACATAATCTACCTGACCTAAAGCGTAAGATTCTAACATTTTCTTGGCTTCACTTCTAGTAAGCTTTATCATGTCATCTTCCTCTTCTTTTTCATTATTCTCTTTAGGGTCGTCTGGTATTTGACCTATCAACACTTCATTAACACGATCTCTTCTTCTTCTTCTTTTTCTTCTTTTTCCTTTTTTTGGCAACACTTGTATCTTCTCAATTAAAACATGTTGCAAGTTATCATTAACCACTAATGATATTTTATATGTCCCTTCTTCTTCAAAAACATGTTTAGCATCTTTGGTAATAGCATCTACTCCATCTGTACCAAAACGCCACTCCCATTTAGTAGCAAAATCAGACACACATTCAAATTCAATAAGTTCACCAGCTCTAATTTTATTAGGAAAAACAATTGTTGGTACCTGTTCATGATCAATATTTTCTCTATACACACTTTGTGCAATATGTATTTGCTTACTAACAACACAAGAATTATTAACCTTTAGGGTAACATTATATGTGCCAGCCGAATCAAATTTATGTAACACATCTGGTATGTATTCATTATTAGAGCCATCACCAAAATTCCACTCCCACTTAGAATCATTTCTTCCTAAGCTTTTAAATTCAATTAAATCTCCAGTAGTTTTTGATAATGAAATCATAGCGAAATCAACAGAAGTACAGTCTTCATTTTTTACAAAGTTGTATGTAAAAAAACCTACTCCAAACAAAAATATTAGAAAAAAAAGTAAATATACTTTGCTGTCATAATGAATTTTTATATTTTTATTCATATTTTATCTTTTAAATGTAAAAGTAAAAATTATATGTATAAATTTATTATTATTTTTTTTTTAATTACCATTATTAGTAGCTGTTCAAAAAAAACACTTAGTGTTTTACCTGACAATACTTTAAATAACAGAGAAGGTAGTGTTATTAAAAAAAACACAATCCTATCTGACAAAGAACGTAATAAAATAGCTTCTATTGTTGGTGTTGACGTAAAAAAAATAACCAACGACAAATTATATGCCTTAATAAATAAATGGCTTGGCGTTCCTTATTTTTATGGTGGTGAAACCGAAAAAGGAATTGATTGCTCTGCAATTACTCAAATTGTAATGCAAGATGTTTACGGTGTAGAGTTACCACGAAACTCTTATCAAATGTTTTGGTCAGATAAAGTAAATAGATTTAAAAAAAGAAAAAATCTAAAAGAAGGCGATTTAGTTTTTTTTAGAATTGATAAGAAAAAAAACATTTCACATGTAGGAATTTACCTTCAGAACAATAAATTCTTTTCTTCGAACGTTAGTGGTGGAGTAGAAATTGCTGATTTAAATAGCAATTATTGGTCTGGATGTTATGTTGCTTCTGGGAGAATGAAGCTGAAAAATAACATAAAACAAAAAATTCCTTAAAGTTTTAAATATGCAAAAAGAACTTATTGATAGTAAGTTAAAACAAGAGTTTAACAATCTTGATTTTGACATTAAGGCAGAAGCTTTTTTTGTAAATTTTATTAAGGATTTTAATGTGCAATTCTCATTTAATAATTATTTTGAAAGAGGGTATGGTAAAGAAATAAATGATATTAAAACTAATAAATATGGCATTGGCAATACCCATTATGCCAGCCTAACTAAATTAGGCTTTTATGATGTTTTTCCTGAAAATATTTTTCACATTCAAAATAACACAGCCAGTTCGGTTGAGATGGTTCACCAATATAAAGTAAGAAAAAAAGAAGAGGTTTTGGCTAGAAACTTTTTTCAACCTCTAGAAAATGAACTGTTTCAATACTTACTTGAAAATGAACAACAAGAAGCAGAAATAATTGGCAATCTTGGTGGTGATGAGTTCTTAAAATTATTACATAAAATATGGAATATAGACCCAAATTTACCTCCTGAAATTATGGCAAAAGTCTTAAAGTTTATTCCGTTTATCCATAAAATATCAGGAAATATTGAAGCAATTACTTATCTGCTTAAACATATTTTTAATGAAAACATAACACTAAAAGTGACACCTCTCTATATTAAAGATAATCACAATAATTATAACGAACTTAAACTGGGTGATAATTTTGCATTAAAAGCATCTGACATTACCTTTCTTAAAAAATATATATTTACATTTAATAACATCAAAAAACTAAATTCAATAACAGATTATTTTGAAAACGGAAAAATTTATAAAATAATAGCCTTGTTTTTAAAATTCACCTTACCTTTTGAAAGTGATTTCGAAATAAAATTCACAATTTCTCAAAAAAAACAACTATTTGTTTTAGACGACAAACCATATACAGGAAGAATGAACATCTCAACTAGATTAGCGTAATACATAACTATTTGCAATTTTGAAATTTTAAAATAATAATAATTTTATGAAAAGATACTTGAAATACCTTATTTCTCCAGAGGCATTAGTTCCAATACTCATTATTTTGGTTATTGGATTGGTTGTTATTGGGTTATTTTCTGCAAAAGTAAAAGGTTTCAAAGAGCTTAGAAAGAATATACTGTACTACTTACTAATAAATGTAGTAATTACAGCTCTCTTTTTTCTTATTGTTTACAATTTAAAACAAACAACAGTAATGTTTAGGTACATTTTTTTACAAATTTACTTTATTATTAATGGTAGTATACATGTATATCTATATAAAAACACATTTAACGCTCTAAAATCAACTAAAATTTATATTGAACTATTTTTTGCATTACTCACAATCATCTTTTTATCAATACCACTTTCTTTACTTATAGTCTTAAATAATGATTTTATTTATCTGTATGATTTTTTCTTTTCTTTAATTGCATTTATTATACCAACTTTAATTTATGTTTTTTATAACACCTCTGTTTCTATACCAGCACCCATATATAACAAATGGTACTATCCTTTGTCTAAAAAATACCAAACAGCAAGCATTAATGAATTTAAGAACATGATTGTTTTAAATCTGTTTTTTTACAAAGATGAACAACAGTCTCATCTAACAAAATTTAAAGTTAAAGCACCTAATAATATGAATTTTGGAAGACTGTTCTATTTTTTTATTATTGAATATAATGAAAAAAACCCTGGACATAAAATACAAATATTCAATGAAAGTAAAGAGCCTTTTGGATGGGTGTTTTACACCAAACCCAAATGGTTTTCCACCACAAAACGTATTGATTATGAGTACAGTATAGAGAACAACATCTTAAAAGACAATGATAGCATTATGTGCCAAAGAATAATAGACGAATTAGATATTGATAAACAAAAAGATCTAGAAAAATAATAAAAACAAAAATTATGATAGAAGACATTAAACACTTCAGAGTAAATTGGATAGATGGAATGAAAATTTCTAAAGATCATTTTATCGATTTGCAAAACTATATTCAAGAAATTGTAAAAGACACATCTAGTGTATTTTTAAAAAAAGACAACTATGGTGTTTTAGCCTCTCACCTTTCTCAAAATAAAGAATACAATGTCAATATAGATATTCATAAAAATATTAATATTTCTATTCAAAAATTAAGAGCAATTACATCAAACGGAGCAAGAATAGAAATCAATTCTAAAACACCAAATATTGAACAAAACATTCCCTTTCAAAACTTTTTTGATGAAAAAATTGAAGAAGGTTACGTTATGGCTACAATAAACTATAATAATAACACAAGTTTTGGTGAGCAAAATCTCGAAGAGGTACCACCCAGGTCTCCTTATTTAAACAACTCTTTTCTATTCTCTTTTGTAGATGTAAATACTATTAAGAATACTGGAGTTGTTCCTTTTCAACTTCCTATAGCCAAAATTAAAAAAGAAAATGATATTTGGGAGGTGAATAACAACTACATACCTCCTTGTTTTTCAATTTCTGCAGATTCAAGATTAATAGATTTCTATATATATACTGAAACTTTTTTAAAAAAAATAGAGCGAAATTCTATCAAAATTGTTCAAAAAGTAATAACAGAAGAACATAAAAACCCCATTGCAGACACCATACAAATTATTTGCTCTAATTTGCTTAATTTCTTTGGTACTACAATTACAGAACTTGTTTTTGAGAAACATCAAAACTCACCAAGAAAAGTTATAGAAGCTATAATAAGTATGGCAAGATCTATGAAAAATCATATTGACACTTCTTCTCCTGAAATAAAAGAAATGCTGTTAATCTATTTTGGTGAATGGACAGACCTCTCTGGTGGTGATTATGAAAACTTATTTACTAAAACAATTAATATTGAATATAAACATTATGATATTAATGCTTCTCTAGAAATTGCAAATCAATTTATGATTACTATAGACAGGCTATTTACTATCTTAACAGAAGTTGATTATATAGGTAAGAAAAAAGATTCTGGTATTTTTGTAAATGAAAATATTGTAAATGATGATAGTAATTCTCCTACCTTTTTGACTGACTAAAACCAAAACTATGGAAATATTAAATAAAAAAGAAAGGAGAAATTCATTACTATTATTCATACTAATGTTAATACTCTCTTTCGGAACAATATTGACTGCTATTTTTTTTAACACTAAACTTCCGTTGAAGGAAAATGCACTATTGACAAAAGAAAATAAACAAATCTATTACGAACTTGCTTATCAAGAACGTTTTATAAATGAATTAACACTTTTAAATAAAGATCTTGATTCTTTAGATAAAGCAACTGATGGCTATTTTTTTATAGAAAAAACTATTAGTCTTGATTTAGCAAATCTAAGTGCTAAAATACCTAAAGATTCTTTAAAGAACCATAAATTATATGACAATATGGTTTTAACCTATAAAAAACTTTTAGATGCTAAAAGTTTAGTTAAAAAAATTGAAAACTCAAAAAACAGCATTGTTAAGCTTAATGAAGCTATTGAAGAATCTGAAAAAGAAATTGAAGATTTAGAAAGAGCTTTAGAACTTTGCCAACGTTTAAATAGAAACTAAAAAATTATTTTTTATGTCTAATGATATTGATAAAGTACTACATATTGCAAAACAAATTGCCAAAGAACATAATCACGCTAATGTTTCACCTGCACACCTTATAAAGGCGTTGTTACATAATAATTTCGGGCTACTTAGATATCTTCACAACTTAGAGGTCGATGTTTATTACATAGAAGAATGGGCAGAAGTACATATAGAAAATTATCCTAAATCTTCTAAACACACATTACAAATTGAAGCTGACAATGATGTGAAAACAATTTTTGAAGAAGCAGAAAATATTGCAGATAAATTAGAAGGAGATTTTGTAGATTTATTATCTGTTTTCATTGCTGCTATTACGCCAGGTGTAGGCTTTTCTTATGACAAATTAAAAACACTTCCTATTACACACACAACACTATTAGAGCAAACTACAAATACTTCTAAAAATAGTAAAACAAAAAACAATAGTAATAATCAAATACTACAAAAACAAAATAACAATGTTTTAAGCAATTATTGTATTGATAAAATAGAACAGGTTAAAGAAGGTCTTTTTGAAAACATCTTTAACAGAGATAAAGAATTAAAATTAATGGCAGAGATTTTAAGTAGAAAATCTAAACCCCATGTTATTTTAAGCGGAGAATCTGGCGTTGGTAAAACGGCATTGATTAATAAATTTATTCATTTAATTTATCATAAAAAAATAGTAACACAGCTAGATCTTAGTACTTTTTATGAATTAAATATCTCATCATTATTTTCTGGTGCTTCGTATAAAGGTGAAGTAGAAGATAGACTTCAAGCAATTTTTTCTGCATTAAAGACATTTGAAAAACCCATTCTTTTTATTGATGATATTCACACCCTATTTGATAGTGATACCGCTAGTGCAAACACCGCGAATTTAATAAAAGATGAACTTTCTAAAGGCGAAATAACATTTATTGGCACAACAAGTATTGATGGTTATAGAAAGCATATTGCTGCAGACAACACTATAGAACGAAGGTTTCAATCAGTAGTTTTAGACGAACCCGTTTTTGATTTATGCTTTAGAATTGTAAAAAATGTAGCTAAAGAATATGAAAACCACCATCAATTAAGCATTAATGATACTACATTAAAAGAGTCTATCCGTTTATCTAAAAGATATCTAAAAGAAAAAAGTTTACCAGATTCTGCTATAGATTTATTAGATAGAACCATGGCTGCAGTAACCATATCTAATCAATCACTTGAAGGTGATTTGAAAATTTTTAAAGATAGACTAATCAACATTGAAAAAGAGCAAACCAAAGAAGACAACTTACTTAAAGAATTAGATTGGCTATATATTGATATTAAAAACACTTTAAGTCTTATTGTTCTAGAAAAGGTTGAGCTTAAAGGACTTGACACCAATACGGATAGCAAGACAAAAAAGAAACATATTTCTGAATTTTTAAGTAAATTAGAAACAATCAGTAAAGAAAGTAAAGTAGAACTTTCTCAAGAAGATATAGCAACAATGGTGTCTGTAATTACAGGTATACCAGCAGGAAAAGTAAAAGTAGAAGAAAGAGATCGCTTATTGCAAATAGAAGAAACCTTAAAAAAACGAGTGATAGGACAAGATTTAGCAATTAAATCAGTCTCTGATGCTATTGTAGAATCTAGATCTGGTCTATCTAAAGCCGGACAGCCTATTGGTTCGTTCTTTTTTTCTGGACCAACAGGTACTGGAAAAACTGAGTTAGCAAAAGCTTTAGCAGAATTTTTATTTGGTGATGAAAATGCAATTATTCGTTTTGACATGTCTGAATTTAAAGAAGAACATTCTGCAGCATTATTATATGGTGCTCCTCCAGGTTATGTAGGTTACGAAGAAGGAGGTGTATTGGTAAATAAAATTAGGCAAAAACCTTACGCAATTGTATTGTTTGATGAAATTGAAAAAGCACATCAATCTGTATTTGATGTTTTTCTTCAGATATTAGACGAAGGTAAAATACATGACAGACTAGGTAAAGAGGGCGATTTTTCTAATGCCGTTATATTGTTCACTTCAAATATAGGTTCTGATTATATTATTTCTTCAACAGAAAAAAACAAATTACCATCTACTAATGACCTATTAGAGATTATGTCTAATTATTTTAGACCAGAATTTTTATGAAGGTTAACTGAAATTGTTCCGTTTTTACCTATTACAGAAAAATATGTACTGCAAATATTTGAGTTACATCTAAAAAAAGAACTCTTAAATCTTACTGAAAAATTAGGCTTTAATTTGGTACTAACTGACCAAGTAAAAAAATACTTAGCACTTAAAGGTTTTTCGCCAAAGTACGGTGTACGACCTTTAAAATCAATTATTCGTAGCGAACTTAAAAAACCATTGGCAAAAATGATTGTGTCTAATAAAATTCCGAAATCTAAAACCGTTAAGGTTACTTTAAAAAAGGATAAACTAGTGTTTAATTAATGACTAAAACATGGCTATAAATAAAACTTATTATAAAGTTCCATTTGATTTTAAAGGTTTTTTTGAACAAAAAGACTTAAAAAAATTAACCTTAGAAGATTCAATATCTCAATATATAAGTGTCATTATTACAACTGCATTTAAAGAATATAAATATGATGATACCTTTGGTAGTGAAATTTGGGAAACAGATTTTGATCTTCTCATCAATGTAAATCGTTTAAAAGAACAAATAAAAATTTCACTTTTAAAAAAAATTAAAACATTAGAAAAACGATTAACGAATATACAGGTTACTATTATATTAGCTGAAAGCATTGTTAAAGACACCTCTAAAACTAGATTAAAAAAACAATTAAAAATAGAAATAAAAGGTAACATTAAAAAAACCAATGAAGATTATCGTTTTGTAGGGTTCTATTTTATTGCACCTTTATCTTATTCGCATTAATTTTAATAGTAAAATATCCCAGCTTAAAACCTTAAATATATTATAAAACATCTGAAATGAAAAAATTAACAAAAGAACAAATAAAGGATAGGTTAATTTCTCGTACTGCTGAAATATGGGGAGTAGATGAATTAGAACTAGAACATTCTTTTGACCCTATAATTGCATTACTTTATGATGCTCTTTCTCATGAATTAATACGTATATCAGATTCAATTAAATCTAGTAGAACTCGTATAACAGAGCGGCTGGTAGACTTATTAACCCCAGAGGTTTCTACATTAGCTAAACCAACACATTCTATAATGCATTGTGCACCTATAGAAACTAGAGAGATCGTAAATGAGTACAATCAGTTTATTTACAGAAAGAAACGTACCGGAATAGATGTAAATGCAGATAAATCTATTAATGAATTTTATTTTAGCCCTACAGGAAAATTTGATGTTTTAAATTGTGATATTAAATATATAGTAAACCAAAAAAAGGTGAACACTATAGAGAATTTAAGAATGCTAGATGTTTTTACTGCTGAACAGCATTACACGGCTGCACCACCCTATAATACTTTTTGGATAGGATTAAAAGTACATGAAGAATTAGATTCTCTAGAAAACTTAATGTTATATTTTAATACCACAAGTATTACCAAAAAAGAGCTGTTTTTAAGTAATTTAATCAATGCAAAATGGGAACTAAATAGTGAACAACTAGAAATTACTTCGGGGTATAATTCACAAATTGAAAATATTGAGAATTACGAAAATTTTATTAATGAAAGTGTTCAAACCAAATTAAAATTTTACCAAAACACAATTAACTCATACTATAAAAAATATTTTATAACTATTAAAGACAAACGATCTATACAAAAAATAAAGAAGAATTTTCCAGAAGAATTTTCCTCTTTTTTATACCCTAAAGATTTAACTTTTTTTAATGAAAAATTAGTTTGGATAAAGGTGAGTATGTCACCAATTGTAAATCCTGAATTAATAAGTAGTATGTATTGTTACACCAATAGTTTTCCTGTAATCAATAAAAAACTTTTACATAAAGTACAACGATCTCAAAAACATTTGAATATTGTACCTCTTGATATTGAAAGTGATTTTTTTCTTGACTTACAACAGATTGACACCAGTAATGGTAATGAGTATTTAATGCAAAATAGTAAGCCGAAATTAGAAAAAAACTTAAAAGCTTATTTGAGATATGGTGGCGTTTCTAGGTTTGACGAAAGAGATGCTTCAGAATTACTTCATTTTTTATTAGACGTCTTAAAAGAAGATAGTGTAGCCTATAATACCATTGGTGGTGACTTTATCAATACAAACATATCAGACTTACAACAAATAATATCAAGAGTTGAGCAAAAAATTGAACATAATAATTTTGTTAAAAGTAAAGCACCATATTTAATTATTGAAAATGATAAGTCTAAATACAATTCACTAGAAATATTTTATGTTTCTTATTGGACTACTACCGGAAATAGAGCTAACAAAATACATCCCTTTGTTAAATTACAACAATTTAAAGGTACCTCATTTAAAACAGAATCTATTATGTTTATTACAGGTACTATAGGTGGTGAAGATGAACCAAAGGCAAGTGATAAAATTTACGCATATAGAGAAAATGTATTATCAAGAGGGCGTGTGGTTACACAACAAGACATTGTCAATCACTGTTTTAATCATTACAAATCTAGTATTTCTAAAGTGGTTATAAAAAAAGGAGTACAGGTACAAAAAAACAGTGCTGTTGGGTATACACCAACAACCGATATATATATAACTAAAAATATTAATACTGATTATAAAGAAGAAGATTGGCTATATTTAAAAGAAAGTTTAGAAAACAGTTTACATACCCATTCAGCAAATGTATTACCTTTTAGAATTTTTTATAAATAATATCACTTCTAAATTTTTTTTTATATATTAGCTATTCTATTATTCTAGATTTTAAGCTAAAGGATTTAAGGAGATATAAAAATCTGAATAATTTCAGGAATTAACTGCACCTCTCTTTTTAGAGAAATAATTGACAGTAATGTCAACCCAATATATCGTTTAAAAAGTTTCAATGTTTTTGTTTTGAGCTTTTAAAACTCTTTAAG
>JAJRPL010000450.1 GCA_024280815.1 Bacteroidota bacterium | reverse complement strand
AGTTCTAATTATAAACTCGATAATAAAGGTAATAGAGAAGAGTTCTGCCCAGAATATGGTTCTATAAAGGTAAACTGAAAAAAGGCTTAATATGCCCAATAAAAACATGATACCTGCACTTGCACGTGCATCTCTTTCATTGATTACTTTAAAGCTATATCTTTCTATTTGTTCACCGAAATTAAAAAATAGCCCCATGGTTTAGTTATTTTGCTTGATATCCAGCTTCTTTTATGGTATTGCGAATGGCTTTGATTGTTGTTTTTGTTGAATCATATGAAATACTAGCTTCCTCGTTAGTATGCGATGCTTTTACACTCACCACACCTTCAATTTTAGCAATATTTTCTTCTAAAGTAACTTCGCATCCTACACAGGTCATTCCTTTAACTCTGACTGTTTTATTGATAATGTCAGATTTTTTTATGATAATTTCTTTGGTGGTTTTTTGCTCTGTTAAATTACAAGAGGTATTGATAAATAACCCACTTATTAAAAAGATTACTACTATTTTTTTCATTTTTTTAAGTACAACAATCAGAATTACTACAACCTTTGTCTTCTTGAATGGGCGGACAAGCAACACTACCAAAAGAACAATACACACAACAATCGCCTTGATTTGGTTTTAAAATGCTTTTACATTGTTCACATTCGTAGAAAAACTGACAAGCATCTGTTGGCATTTCTTCTTCTTTTTTATATCCGCATTTAGGACAAGTAATGATAGATTTTAATAAGATGTTCATTTTTGAGTAGTTTTAGTTACTGTATATCCCGTTTTGGTTATGGCTTTTTCTATTTTTTTAGGGGTCGTTTTAGCCTTGTCATATTCAACTTCAACCCTCTCACTTTCATAAGAAGAGCTTACACTTACTATTCCATCCAGTTGATGAATAGCCTGACTGATGTTTCGTTCGCAAGACGTGCATGTCATTCCTTTTACGCTAAAGCTTGCGTTTTGAAGTTGTTTGTCATCTACTATGACAATCTTTGCATTATTTTTTGGATAAAAAACACTTGAAAAGTATGGAAAAACGGTCATCGTAAAAGCAAAAACAGTAACCATAGCAAGTAATAATTTTGATTGAAAGAAAGAAGGTTTTTTTGCTGAATCACAATTACAATTTATATCCTTTTTAGGTTTTAATTTTTGATACCAAGCAAATCCCAAAACTGTTATGGTAAACACGATTAAATAAGGTCTATAGGGTTCAAGCCAAGAAAATGTAGAGGCAACACCCGTGGTACCAGAGATTAATGCAAGTACAGGAGTAATGCAACAAAGCGATGATGCTATGGCAGTTAATAAACCAGCTCCAATAAATTTAGTGGTTTTCATTTTATACCGCTTTTAATATTGTATTGTCTTCTATAAGTTCAAAAAAAGGTAAGAAAATAGTGTTATATTCTGGTGATAAAGCATATAATATGGTTTGTGCTTTTCTATTGGGTTTAATAATATTTCTATCTTTTAGTTTTCTCAAATGTTGAGAAATAGCAGAAATATTCATCTCTAAAATATCACTTAAGTCACAAACACAAAGTTCATTTTCTTTGAATAATAAAAATAAAATCTTTAAACGAACTGTATTTCCTGCCAAACTTAAGGCATTAGAGAGCAAATCAAATGAGTGTTCAAACTCAGTTATTGTTTGTTTACAATCAAATAATTGTTCGCTGTTAGCCTCAGTTCTAATACATTGGTATTTTTCCATAACACAAATATATCACTATTATCTTATTTAAGCAACTACTTAAATATAAAATTTATTGTTTTTATGGAAAAGTAAAGTCCTTTAAAAAATATAAGGAATTAACCGAAACGTCTTTTCTTTATAACTAGCATAATTCTTGTCAAATTTTTGAGCTAAAAAGTCCTCTTCCATAAAAATTTTAAGGAGTAAAACGGTAATCAAAGTTAAAAATACACCAAGACGCAACAAACTAAAGTTATACGCTACAGAAACACCAAAAAAGAGTATCAATCCACTATACATAGGGTTTCTAATGATTTTATAAGGTCCTTTAGTCACAAAAACAGCGGTTTGTTTTACTTCGGGCTGAACATTAAAATTTCCTATTTTCATAGCTACTATTCCCCATAAACCTAAAGCCAAACCAACAACTTGAATAAGTAATGGTATGCCTTTTGCAAAAAGCCCTCCGCTTAATCCGAAAAATGCAAAGCTAGAGAATTGGATACTAACGAGTAGTAATGATTTTTTTGACATATACAGTTTGATAATATGCAAATATAACTATTCAGCGATAACTTTTTTATGCTTACTTTTAGACACCACCACAATACCAACAATTACAATTAATGTACCCAATAATTGCATAAAAGTAAGTCGTTCATTTAAAAAGAAATAAGCCAAAATAATAGTTGATATCGGACCAATACTGCCTATAATTGAAAAATTTGAAGCTCCTAATTTCTTAATGGCTAATGATACTAAAAATGAAGGGATAACGGTTGAAAATACTGCCATTAAAAAACCCAATACATACACTTGGTACGGGTAGTCAATAATTGAGGTTCTATCTGTTATCAAATAATGAATAATTACGCATACTGTTGAAACCAACATAGCGTATGAAGTGAAAATTTTAACTCCAAATTTAGGTATTAACCATCCGCTACCTACCAAATACGAAGCATAAGTTAAGGCACTTAAAAATATGAGTAAGCCACCTAAAAGCACATCATCTCCATTGTACTGTAATTCGCCCCAAAAGGTAATTACAACACCCAAATAAGTGATTACTATAGCTATAATTTGAGTTGATGAAATTTTATTTTTTAGGAATATTTTTCCAATAATAATGACTAATGTTGGATACACAAACAAAATAATACGCTCTAAACCTGCTTTGATAAATTGCAAGCCTAAAAAATCAAAATAACTGGCTAAATAATAACCAATAAACCCAAAAAAGATAATCCATACATAATCTTTTTTGTTGATTTTATCAGGATGTAGCGGTTTGTTAATTTTGGCAATTACCAAGTAAAAAGGCAAGGCAAATAACATTCTAAATAACAACAAGTGTAAAGAGCTAACCTCGTATTGATAGGCTAATTTTACCATAATGGCTTTGGCGGAAAACATTACAATACCAATAATACCAATGACTACTCCCGAATTTTTTAGTGTTGATAAATTCATGAAGCGAATGTATATTATTCTTACTTTAGCAAACGAAACAATAAGGTATTAATACAATGCCCAAAATAGAGGTATGAACAGAAAAATAAAATTAATTTGGGATTTTCGTGGGCCAGAAGCCATAGAGATTGCCAAACACCATTGTGTACATTTAAGAGAATTTTCAGAAAAGGAAAACTTAGTCAATCATGAAGTTTCGAGTCAACAAATTTCTGAAATGTATAGCATTGCCTTTATTACAGTTAATGAAAAAGACATGATTACCTATAGAGATGCACTGAAGCCACACAGGGCAGAAGTGGCTAAGTAGACCCTTGACAAGTTTAGCGTAAATATCTTTTAGAGGATGTTCATCCCTCTATGGGGTTCAATAGTTCTAAACGTTAAATTTATACGTGGTAACTGCACTTTTTTTGTTGGAGGTAATCTATGTAACCAATAAGTTTGGGTTTTCCCTTTCATAACTAATAAGCTACCGTGTTCCAAATTTAAAGCTACCGTTTCTTTGGTTTCTTTATTTTTAAAGGCGAACTTTCGTTCTGCACCAAAACTTAAGGATGCTATTGCTCCATCTTTTTTTAAATCTTTTTCACCATCACTATGCCAAGCCATCCCTTCATTGCCATTATGATAAAGGTTTAACAAACACGAATTAAAGGTTTCACCTGTTTCTTGCTCTACCACTTTTTTTAATTCTAAAAGTTCTTTTGTCCATGGCAATGCAATTTTAGTGTTTTTTGAATAGGTATACTCAAACGGTTTCTCAGCATACCAAGCTACTTTACGTTTGGTTTCTATACGTTTTCCAAAAATAATGGCTACATCGTTTTTCCAGTCAATGCTGTCTAATAACTTTTTATAATAATGAGTAGCCTGTTCAGTTAACAACAACCTGCCGTAATAATGTACCTCGCCATCTTTTGGTAAAAGGTTTTTATTTTTATCGATAAGGTTGTCAAAAAGAAGCATTTTAAATTAATTTACAAGCAAAAGTACTAAAATAGTTGTGAGTTTAAATATTAATCGTATATTTGCGATTGACAATGAGAAATACAACACAACAAATAGGTTTTACAGAAGAGACTGAAGTTTTAGCAAAATTTTCTAAAGCCTTAGGGCATCCAACACGATTGATTATTTTAAAACATTTAAGCAATCAGAGTTGTTGTTATACTGGTGACTTGGTAGATGTATTGCCTTTGGCACAATCTACCATATCACAGCATTTAAAAGAATTAAAAGAGGCTGGTTTGATTGATGGTGAAGTAAACCCGCCAAAAATAAGGTACTGTATCAATCAAAAAAATTGGGAAAAGGCAAAAGCGTTATTTTCAACCTTATTTCAAGAAGATTTTAAGAATTTTTCTTGTTGTTAATTCCACCTCTCCCGAAGTCTAGGGACTCCCAAAGGGAGGAAGCTTAGATCGTATAAAAAATTAATAATAAATATAAAAAAACAGACTAAAATGAAAACAGAACAAGATTTAAAAGATGTAGTAAAAAATCGTTATGCAAAAATTGCTGAACAAGATAAAGCGGTGAATGCATCGTCTTGCTGCGGTGCCACAACACCTTCAAATAAAGTGTATAATATAATGATGGATGACTATTCAGAAACCGAAGGCTATGTTGAAGATGCCGATTTAGGCTTGGGTTGTGGTTTGCCTACACAGTTTGCCAAAATACAAGCTGGAGACACCGTTATAGACTTAGGTTCTGGTGCTGGAAATGATTGTTTTGTGGCAAGACATGAAACCGGAACAACTGGAAAAGTAATTGGTATTGATTTTACACCTGAAATGATACGTAAAGCAAGAATTAATGCAGAAAAACTAGGATATAACAATGTAGAATTTCGTGAAGGTGATATTGACAATATGCCAGTAAGCGACAATGTAGCAGATGTAATTGTTAGTAATTGTGTATTGAATTTAGTACCAAATAAAGCAAAAGTAATTAACGAGATTTTTAGAGTTTTAAAACCTGGTGGTCATTTTAGTATTTCTGACATTGTACTGGTTGGAGATTTACCAGATGCTTTACGTCAAGATGCAGAAATGTATGCAGGTTGTGTGGCAGGGGCTATTCAGAAAAAAGATTATTTAAATCAAATTGAAAAGGCTGGTTTTGAGAATGTATCACTTCAAAAAGAAAAAACCATTTCTATACCAGAAGATATTTTAAGCAAGTATTTAACAGCGTCTGAAATAAAAGATTTTGTAGCTGGCGAAACCGGAATTTTTAGTATCACCGTTTATGCTGAAAAACCAGGAGGTTCTCAAGAAAAACCAAAGCAAGAAAAGTCAGAAGCTGAGTCAGATTCTTGTTGTGAACCACAATCCAAATGTTGTTAATCCTTGAAAAGGAAGAAAGCCCTATATTTGCGAGGTAAGCACAATAATTCTTATTGCGTTTATACAGTTGTTAGTTTTCACCAAAAAAAAATACACAATAATAAAGCTGTTGAGAGATTAAAAATAAAGTGAATACCTGAAAATAAAACTTTTAGATAATTCAATTCTTAAGTATCTAAAAATTAAATGTAATAAAGTTAATAATTTGAAGTCCAGAAATCAATAGAAAAAACGGGGCTAAATCCGAAAAGCCAGACGAGTAGGAAATAAAAACAATAAGAATGATTAACAAAATATTATTAATTCTAATCTTCGTGGTAAGCGGATTAACTTCAAGCTTTGCTCAAACAATTAATGGAAAATCAATTGAAGAAATAGAAGTAGAGTATATTCAAATCGTGGGAACTTCAAAACTCTTTAGCAAAAAAGTAACTATTCAAATTGACTTTGGACAAAGTGTAAAATTTCTTAGTACAGGAAAGGAAACTCAAATTAAAGACGTAAATGGAAAGCTTCAAAAATTTAATTCGATGATAGATGCTTTGAATTTTTCAGATAATTATGGGTATGAATTTGTTCAAGCGTATGCTTTTGCTGTTGGAAATCAAAATGTGTATCACTATTTAATGAAAAAGAGAAAAAAATAAGGCGGAAAGCTAACAATGTATATCAAATCATAGCACCCTATCGGGATGCTACGCTTGATATACTTGACGTTGTAAGACATTTAAATGAAAATCCTGCTAACAATAATATTACTTCTAAATTTTGGAGTTTCTAACTCACAAAACTTCATTGATGGAATAATAAATTGCTCTCAAAAATTGGCGAATAATAATTTGAAAAATACAATTGGAAAACAAATATTTGAGAATAATTTCAAATTAGATAAGTCTAAAACGATAATCGAAATTTATAACGAAACGGAAAACAAACTTGAGCGAATTACTCTTAAAGAATATAGAACAACTGAATTTCCTGCAACACAAATATGGTTGAATTACGAAGTTAAAGATGACGGACTTTTGCTTACCGAATTATTATTTCCTTTCAATTTGAATTGTACAACACCTTGGGAATTGAATGACACGAAAGAAATAGTTGAGCCTTATCTAAAAGTATTACAGAATAAAACTAAAATTGACTTAAAAAAAGCGATTTTGATTGCGAAAAAAAGCGGACTTAAAAAAATTACGGAATGGGACATTGACTATGAAAAAAGGAATCTCGTTTGGACGCTTAAAGACAAAGAAAATAACGTGCTAAAAATAAACGCTAAAAATGGAAAAATTATTTCAGAAATTAAAGAAATACAAATTGAATAAAGATAAAAAACGTTTTACAACATCATATAAAATTAATTGCTTGGTACGAGCCTACTTACGAAAATCCTCGCGAATTTTCTATTCGGTTTGTATTTGCTAAACTAGGTGTCTTAACAAACATTAAAACACTAAAAATCACACTAGAATTATTAATAAAATTTAACTTTGACTAAAAAAGAATGATTGACATAACAGAAAATAATAAAACCCTTCAAGGATATAAATCTATAGATTTATTTGCAGGAATTGGTGGGTTTCATTATGCTCTAAAATCATATGGGGCAAATTGTGTTTTTGCATCAGAAATAGATAAGAAAGCATCAGAAACTTACGAATTAAATCATCACCTTAAACCTTTTGGAGATATAACTAAAATCAATGCTAACGAAATTCCTAAACACGATATTTTATGTGGAGGATTCCCGTGTCAGGCTTTTTCTATATCAGGTAAACAAAAGGGGTTTGAAGATACAAGAGGAACTCTTTTTTTTGACATTGCAAGAATTATTGAATACCATAAGCCAAAAGTTTTACTCTTAGAAAATGTAAAGAATTTTGTAAAACACGATAAAGGAAACACCATAAAGACTATTATTAAAATACTTGAAGAGCTAAACTATCAAGTAAATTTTAAAGTATTAAACACGAGTAAATTTGGTTTACCTCAAAATAGAGAAAGGGTTTATTTCGTTTGTTTTAACTTAGACTTTTATGATACCCAAAGTTTTGATTTCCCTAACTTAAAACTACTATCAAAACTTCAAGACATATTAGAAAAAGAACCTTCAGATGCAAAAATTGTAGAACGTGACGATATTTCATTCTATAAAGATTATCAAATAAAAACTGACTTATTCGGAAACCAAGAATTACCTAATAAACCGATTCAAATTGGTAAAGTTAATAAAGGAGGCCAAGGTGAACGAATTTATCATACTCAAGGACATTCAATTACACTTTCTGCGTATGGTGGTGGTGTTGGTTCAAAAACAGGACTCTATAAAGTTAATAATAAAATAAGGAAGTTATCACCAAGAGAATGTGCGAGATTACAAGGGTTTCCCGAAACTTTTATTTATCCAAACAGTATTTCACAAGCACAGAAACAATTTGGAAATAGCGTATCAATAAATGTTTTGCAACATATTATTCAAGAAATTATTCAAACAATCAAAGAAAATGAACAAAGAACAAAAATTGGGTTCACAAACAGCAAAAAATGGATTCAAAAACGAAAAAGACATAGTAGAGAAGTTCAACAATTGGAAAAAAGACAAAATAGCACAGAATTGGTTGATGCTAATGAAATACAAACTTGAGGAGATTGAATATGTTAAAGCAATAGTTCTGTCTGGTTTTAAAGCAGATGTTCAAGTTCAAATTACGATAAAACTAAAAGAAGCAATAGGTGCTGAAAATATTCAAGTAAAATTAGTGAGTAATCTAAAAGGGTTCAATCAAATAGATAAAAGGTGGATTGATAAATATATTGATATGTGGGAAATACCTTCTAACATCAGTACTTTACTAAAGGAATATACTGGCGAAATTGAGCCTATTGTAAAAGATCCTAAAGATTCAAGAAGAACATTTGCAAATGAATTTTCCGGAAAAAATCAAAACTTACTATTAAATTGGTTAGACGATAATAAATCGTTAATTGTTAGTGATATTTTGAAAGGTAGAGGTAAGTTTTCTGCGGAATGGATGTTGGTCGCTCAAAAAACGGAAGATGAAGCAATGTGGATTCTAAGACCAATAAACTATTGCTTAAACTTTTTCGGAAATGGAAAAGTTGAAATCACAAAAAGAGGGAACTTTAAAATTGGTAGAATTACAATGCAAAGAAAAGGTGGAGATGGTGGTAGAAAAACCGCACAAATGTTGCAGTTTAAGATTAATCCAGCAGAATTGTTTGAAAATAAATAGAAAAACACCTAACAATGTGCATAAAATCATAGTTTTTTGCCTCAGGCACAACACAAAAAACTACGCTTCATACACTTAGCCGTTGTGGTTGTGAAAGCCCTATATTTGCGAGGTAAGCACAACTTTAAAATATTTTTTAAAACGTCTTCCCTTGTTGTGAAAGCCCTATATTTGCGAGGTAAGCACAACTAATCATCCCTAGTTAGAATTTATGGCAACTTATTTAACTAGGGCTTTTAAACAAATAAACACATGAAAATACTAATACTATGTACAGGTAATTCTTGCCGTAGTCAAATGGCAGAAGGCTTTTTAAAATCGTTTGACGCTACTATAGAAGTTCATTCTGCGGGTACAGCACCAAGTACAGAAGTGCACCCAAAAGCAGTTGTAGTAATGCAAGAAATAGGCATTGATTTAAGTGCCAATTATCCTAAAAAAGTAGACGAGTTTTTAGATCAAGAATTTGACTATGTACTTACGGTTTGTAGCGGTGCAAAAGAGAGTTGTCCAACATTTACGGGTAAAGTAAAACATCAACTTCATATTGGTTTTGACGATCCTGCAGATGCTACGGGTACAGAAGAAGAAATTTATAGTGAGTTTAGACGTATTCGTGATGAGATTAAACGTGATTTTTATGCTTTTTATCAAAAAAGTCTCGTTTAATAATGTCATTCAGAGGTACGAGGAATCTCATTGATAAAATTGAGATTCTTCACTTCGCTATAGCTTCGTTCTGAATGACAGTAATATGTCATTCAGAGGGAAGAATGACCGAAGAATCTCAAAATTAGAAAGGTAAATTATAGATTCTTCACTCCTCCCGAGACTTCGGGACTGAATGACAATCAAAAGTATTTAACTTTACTTGATCCCCTCTCCTTTAGAGAGGGGTTGGGGAGAGGACATACTTTTCCCTGCAATATAACCACCAGTCCAAGCATTTTGAAAATTAAATCCGCCAGTAATGGCATCAATATTCAACACTTCACCAGCAAAGAATAAATTCTTATGAATTTTACTTTCAAAACGTTTACAATTAATTTCTTTAAGGTCAACACCGCCTGCAGTGACAAATTCTTCTTTAAAGGTTGTTTTACCATTGGCATTAAAAATAGTTTTGGTGAGTTGATTGGCTAAACGTTCTAATTGTTTATTTGAAGTGTCTGCCCAACGTT
>JAJRPL010000449.1 GCA_024280815.1 Bacteroidota bacterium | reverse complement strand
CGTTGTTGCTTGGTCTACTACCTGTGGTAAAGCATCAGCAAGTGCACCTGTTGCACTCTCAGTACTTATACCAAGATTTGAGGCAAATTCTGAAATCTTGTCTGCACCTAAAAGGTCTGTAATCTGATCCATAGAGATAGGTGAGTTCTCACCATTACCAAGCCATGAACCTACAATTTCACCTAATCCATTTTCACCAAGTCCACCCACTAAAGAACCGAGGTCCAAACCACCCTCACTATTGCCAAGTAGTCCACCAAGGGCATCTGTTATAGTGCTTGTGTCTAAACCTGTTGTTGCATCATCGCTATTACCTTGAATGAGTGACGCACCAGTTTTAAGTAAATCCATTAAATCCATATTATTTCCTTCATATTTTGAGATACTATAAGTATAGCTAAAAAGGTTTATGAAAGTTTAATGGCATGGAACTTTCATAATAAATACTATGGAGCACCCACTTTACCTCTTAGTGCATCTAACATTCCTACAATAATTGCTTGTACGCTTTTAAAATTAAATCTTTTCAAATAATATATAATCATTCTTAATGGTTTTAAATAGTGACATAAGAATTTGTTTGAAGTACCATATTTTTTGAAAAACAAAATGTGGTTTCTTGTCAATAAATGGTTTTTAAAAGGACTGTCCGCACCTGATGAATAAGAGCCATGATGGTGAACAATAGCATCTGGTTCAAAAAGACTTACATATCCTCTTTCTTTAAATTCCATAGATAAAAATGGCTCATCATAATAGATAAAAAGATCTTCATAAAACATTCCTGCCTCAAAAAACTTTTTTGTGTCAATAAGTACTGCACATCCATGAAAAGAGTCTATTTCACGCATCTTATTTGGATTCTCTAAATTATTAGAGACATTTGCTATTTTACAATTTTTCCAATCTATTATCATACCATTAAATTCTATTTCACCTTTCATATCATACAAAAGTGGTGACACTGCAGCTGCATTTGGATAAGTAGATAAAGTTTTGTACAATGTTCCTAACATATTTTCAGTAGCTATTGCATCAGGATTGAAAAAGAAAATATATTCACAATCATCATAAGTGTTTTGCATATGTTCTGCAAGGTAATTTGCACCCATAGAGTAACCTAGATTTTTTTCACTTCGAATAACTTCTATCTCTTCGCCTATTGCTTCCTTTAAAGCTTTATATGATGCCTCAGTTGAACCATTATCTAAAATAATAATATGAGTATTCACATTTTCTTCTTTAAATGATCTTACTGCATTCCCTATTAAATCTTCTGTTTTATAATTTATTATTAAAATATATATTTTCATTTCACTTCTTTGATAACTTAAAATTTATTCAAACAATTCTACCATGTTTATACCTAATTTATCCATGTATTAAAGTGAAAGACATGTATGAAATCATCGTACGATATAACTATTTTGACAATAATTGACAATTTTCTTATACAATTTATCTAGTATTTAACACTAGGGGAACGAAAACCATGTCTACATCTAATCAAACTATTACAGTATGTATTCTTGCATACAATGAGCAAACACATATTGAAAATTCCATAAAGAATATTATCGAAGGTAATAAAGATATTAAATATTCACTAAAAGTCTATGCAAACGGCTGTACAGATAATACAGTTCAAATTGTAAAGAACCTTGAAAAGATATACCCAAATTTAGAAGCCAAAGAATTAAATACCGCAGGAAAACCAAATGCTTGGAATACCGCATTTGCTGAAAATAAAACTGACATTCTTATGTTTTCTGATGCAGATATTATAGTAGAAGCAGGTTCAATAAAAACATTATCAGATAGCTTAGTTAATAATAAGGAAATGATGGCTTCTACTGCACAATATACGCCATTCGAAAATGGTTTATCTTTTCAGAAAAAATTTACAGGATTTATGCAACTTCCTATCGAACAAGAATATCTCACCGGTCATTTTTATGCCATTAGAAGAGCTCCTTTTGATGAGATATTTAAAAAATATAATATTGATGGTATTCCTAAAGGTCTGGTTGGCGAAGATTATTTTATAGATTTATTAATTCCAGAAGGAAAACTTGTAGTAACTGATAAAAAATGTTTTTATGAACCTGGTACAATAGAAGAATATGCAAAATATTTCGCAAGAATACGCTGGCAAAACCAACAAATGCAAAATGTTTTTGAAAAATTAAATATAGACTGTGAGGGGTGTTTTGTTCGGAAAAATACCTTTATACTACTAAAAGAAAAATGGGGACATTCAAGAAATAGATTAATTTATCTATCGAGACTTATCTCTGCAGTTTTCCGTCATATATTTTTATTTTTATATAAGAATAGAATCAATACATTTTATGAAGCCTTAGGACCTGTCATAGAAAAAGGAAACCATATTTTAAGAGAAACACGTTCTGACTCAACAAAATAAAACTTTGCATATAAAGTGCTCTTGGAGAAAAGAGATTTACAAAAGTTTAATAGTGTCTTCAAGTAACGCTATCTCTTTCTTTTCCAATAACTCTGTCAGTGTTCTTTTAAAATTCTTCTTGCTCATTCCAAACACTTTTTTTATCTCATCTGCATCACTTTTATAGGTAAAAGGCAAACTTCCATCTGCTTCTTTTAAAAGTTGTAATAGAGTCCCCTCAAATTCACTTATACTGAGCGTTTTACCTATAAGTTGCAAAGACAAGTCTAGCTTAAAGTCTTTACGTACATTTTTAATGTAGACTTTTTTCTTATCTCCTATACGTAAATCTTCAAAAATCTCATT
>JAJRPL010000448.1 GCA_024280815.1 Bacteroidota bacterium | reverse complement strand
GAAGTAGAAACGATTTATATGACATGTTTTATCGTTTAATTGGTATAATAAATCCCTCCATAAATCTAGTTTAAAGTTTTTACGTAGAACACAATGGGCTAGAGATAAAGTAGAGCAGTTATATTTAGACACCAAATACACTTAAAGTGCACTATCTGTTGTCAAAAGAGGTAAGAAAATTTATAATAAATTAAAAATAAATCAATTAATGTTCTGTATATCAAAAAAATGGCATCATCTTTGCATTTCAATAAGTATTATAAATTAAATTACATTACAATGAGTAAAGGAACAGTAAAATTTTTCAATGAGTCTAAAGGATTTGGATTTATCACTGAAGAAGGAGTAGACAAAGATCACTTTGTACACATCTCTGGATTAATAGACGAAATTCGTGAAGGCGACCAAGTTGAGTTTGATCTACAAGAAGGAAACAAAGGATTAAATGCAGTTAACGTAAAAGTTATCTAAAAATTAAACTTCAAGTTTTAAAAAGCCCATCAATTTTGATGGGCTTTTTTATTGTCCAAATTTACAATATCAGTCTGTTATTTATGCTTTTTGCGATTTTCTATAGAGAAATGAATTGAAAATTTTTCTTTTCCCAAAATTACTTAAAGATTTACTATTTACGAATTTCAAATAAAGTTTTCGGTTTACACCAAAGTATTCATAAGAATTTCCATCAGTAAAAGTAACCTCTAGTAACAAACTTTTATGATGAAAGTCTACAATTTTTGATTCAGTTATTGTAGTTGCGTATTTTTCTAAATTAGCTTCTTTGGTTTCAGGTGCAATACTTACAAGAAAGTGATAGGCATCAATAATTTTTTGGCTTACTTCACCAGCTTCTTCTTTTTTTTCTTCATCCTGAAATTTATCAGGATGCCATTGTTTTACAAGACCTCTATAGGTCTTTTTTATTACTTTTAAATCAATAGCACTTTCTACCTCAAAAAGCTTTTTATATTCATTAATACGCTTCATTTTCAGATGTTTTTAATTTTCGGGCAAATGTATTCTTATTATCTTTATTTATGTAAAATTATAGCAACAAATATAGATCACGTTATTTTACCTAAAAGTTTAACTGAATTGACTTTTTTACGGACTGACACTGAGTCCGCCGTAGCTTTTTAGCGTAGGAGGATAGGAGGTAAGCTAAATGTGTATAGAATGGGAATAATACAAGCATCAAAAGTAAAGTAAGAAAGTATAAAACTTCTTTAATTATTTGTTTTTGGTGCATTAATGATGTATATTTACACCAATTAAATATAAAATTATGGCTAGACAAAGTATAACATTCTCTAAACCTAATGATGAATGGTTAAAAGCTCAAATTGAAAGTGAAGAATATATGAGTAAGAGTGAATTGGTTAACGATCTAATTCGCCAAGCTAGGGAACAACAAATTGAAGTAGATTATATACGTGCAAAAATTGAAAGAGGCTTGAAAAGTGGCTTTAGTAAAAGAACAGCATCAGAGATTTTAGCAGACTCTAAAGGTAGGCTTAAAAAAGGATAATGAATTACGTCTTATCGAAAGAAGCAGATGAGGATTTAATAAGAATTCACGAGTTTGGCGTATACAAATTTGGTGAAGCACAAGCAGATAACTATTTCTTTGCTTTTTTTGAACAATTTGAAGTGATTGCTAAAAACCCTTACTTGTATCCATCTATAGATTTTTTAGGTAAAGGAATTAGAAGATGTGTATGTGGTGTTGATAGTATTTATTATAAAATAAATGGTAAAACAGTAGAAATAATAACAATAATAGGTAGACAGGATCTTAAAAACAAGTTTAGGAAAGGTTAATGTCCCAAAAAAAGACTATCTGCAAATTATACTCACCACTGAATTATCTTTCTTATTGCTTTTTAATTGAATTCATGATTATTGAAACAGAAAATAGTTTCAATAATTGGGTAAAAGCGAGATAGTTCACAGTAATCTTTACAAAAAAGTTTTTTAAAAATGTTTCTTCTACGATGGTAATGAAACCGAAAAATGAGGGTCAAGAACTCTTATTAATTAAAATAAGAAAGGAGCGAGTAAACACTCTTTTTACGGACAGCCTGCACTGAGCGGAGTCGAAGTGTAGGAGGGAAGCGGAATGTGTGTGGAGTGGGATTATCTACACAATTCTTATATTTTATACCTTATTGTCAGGTTTTTAGTATAATAGGAGTTCATGAATCTCCTAAAAAGTCGATTTCTTTTTCTGAAAAAATTATACTCTTGCGGAAACCTAACAAGAAGTTCGTAAAACTTTTTAAACGTAACTATTCTTAAATACACGAATTAAAATATAATCTAAAAGTGAAGCTTTTTTGGAGGTTGCAAGCGATGGATAATTTCGTATAAAATAAAATGCAATCAAGCATTTTAATTTTATAAAGCAATCTAGCGTTTGTAAGCGGCAACTACGAAGCACATCACGAGGTCTTATTTAAAAAATAAGTTTAGCCGAGTAATTTTACATAACGGCAACTGCGAAGCAATCACGAGCTCTTTTAATATTAAATAGAAATGTTGCGAGTAAATTATAGGACATTTGTGTAACGGAATGCTAATCGCTGAGAATCGCGTATTTGAAATTTTATAGATAATTTGTACAGAATATCAATTTAAGAAAATCTATTTAACGGAATATTCATGACCCAAATATTGAATATTCTATAGAAACGAAATAGTTGTGGGATATTTACACATAATATAAAATTATAGGAAATTTTGTGATTGATTCTAAGAATTAAATTTAAAAAGAGATTTTAATTAGCATTCGGAAAGGTTGCCGTAATTTGCTTTAACATAAAATCAGTACCGTTCTGAGACAACTGTCTCAGAACTGATTTTATGTCAAATAGCACAGCTATACGCAAATTACTATAAATGTCCTATAATTTATATTATGTTAAATAGAGTTTTTTAGAATAGCACTAGCCTATATTAAAATTTGGTTTACTTTTGCCGAATGCTTAAAGCAAAATTATCAAACTTAGAATTTGTAACCATCATGGCATCGCTTATGGCTAT
>JAJRPL010000022.1 GCA_024280815.1 Bacteroidota bacterium | reverse complement strand
TTAAAAAATCAACAAAAGTCAAAAAGAACCCCTTGTTTGATTTTATTTGGAGGTTTTTCTTTCTTTAAAAAGGGTTTATCTAGCCATTTTTGGAGGTCAATTTTGACAAAAAGGTTTATTCTTAGAAAAGCCACTAAATTGAATAAATACCAATTGTATTTTGCTAATGCTTTAAGGTATTTAAGTACCAATATTGTAATTAAGGCAATCCATATTTGTAGCAGAACTGAAATACAGTTAAGTTATTATTAACAATTAACAAATTTAGTGCTTTTATATCTTTTAGGTATAAATTTGTTCTCTGAATTAAAGTAGTATGCTAAATCAAACTTCGCTAAATCTTAACATCATGATTAACAAACCAGTATTTTTTTTGTTCTTTTTATTTATAATGACCACTGTTCAAGCTCAAAATTATAGAACTACATCTTTTGATGCCAAAAGCAATTATTTTGAAATTGTTAATGCCGAACGAGCAAAACTTAAACCTTTTTACAAACTAAAGGATAAAAAAAGCAAAAAGAAAATCAAACAGTTTGAACGTTGGGCATCCTTTTGGAAAGACAGGATTAAACCTGATGGCTCTTTTGTAACCGCTAGATTTACATATAATGAGTGGAAAAAAGACAAACAGGTTCAACGTAGATTCAAAAAAACAGGACTTAAGAAAATGGAAAACTGGGCATTAATAGGCCCGACAGAACCTCCTCTGTCAGCGATTAGTAATTATCCAGGAATGGGGCGTGTAAATACAATTGCATTTAATGGAACAGATACCAATATCATGTATATTGGTTCTCCTTCTGGGGGTATTTGGAAAACTACTGATGGTGGAGAAACTTGGGTGCCTAAAGGAGATGATTTGCCAA
This sequence comes from Bacteroidota bacterium, assembly GCA_024280815.1. Classification (GTDB taxonomy): domain Bacteria; phylum Bacteroidota; class Bacteroidia; order Flavobacteriales; family Flavobacteriaceae; genus Aureibaculum. The sequence goes on along the minus strand of JAJRPL010000022.1, from coordinate 3,611 downwards.
ATATGGGTATTTCGCATATTGTTATAGACCCTACTAATACAAATACCATTTATATTGCTTCAGGAGATTTCGATGGGCAACATACCAGATCTTTAGGTGTCTTTAAATCTACTGACGGAGGAAACAATTGGAATGTTATTACAGGTTTAACTTTTGGTTTGACCGAAGATAATAGTATCGCAAAATTATTAATTGATTCTAACAATACAACTACTCTTTTTGCAACCACTAAAAATAATATTAAAAAATCTACTGATGGAGGGGATACTTGGTTTGATGTATACACTATTAATCAAGCCTTTTTTAATGATATAGCTTATAAGGTAGGAAGTGATGACATTCTTTATGCAACGTCAAAATTTGGTGGATTTTATATTTCAACAAATAATGGTAATAATTGGGATGTTGCATCAGAACCAGCATTCAGCAGATTAGATTTTGCCTTAACGGTTGCTGATGCAAATCAAATTATAAGTCTTGATGAAGATGGGACTATACGAAAATCAACAGATCAAGGAAGTACTTGGACTGAACTTACTTCAATTGATGGTTATGATTCTCAGGGAGGATATAATATGGCTATCGCTGTCTCACCATTAAATAAAGATTTAATTTTGGTTGCAGGAGTACATGGTTGGCGATCTAAAGATGGAGGTAAAACATGGAAACAATACTTAGATGGATATTGGGAAGAAGATGACCCATCCTTTTATGTCCACTCAGACCATCATGATATGGTATTTGTACCTGAATCAAATATTGCATTTTCTGTAAACGATGGCGGTATTAACAAAGGAGATGTATCTTTGGATGCTGCATGGAAAGACTTATCAAATGGCTTAGCAATTACACAATATTACAGTGTAGCTGGAACACCTCAAAATGCAGGTTTTTTAATTGTAGGAGCTCAAGATAATGATATTGCTCACTATGATGGTAATGAATTTAATGGGAAAAATCCATCAAGTGATGGTGTTGAAGGATTATGGGATTATTCTAATTCGGATATTGCATGGACCTGTAGCCAAAATGGAGGATTAGAACGAACCATGGATGGTTTTGTTACATCTGAATATTTAGAAACAACCCCTGAAGATGCACCTTTTGTTTGGGAACTGGAAATTCATCCAACAGTACCAACAACTATTTTTGGTGGTTTTGGAGATATTTATAAATCTACAGATAGAGGAGATAAATGGACAAATTTAAATTCGGGTGTAGGTACTATAAAATCTATTTCTATTGCTCCTTCAGATGCTAATACAATCTATGTTTCTGGAGAATATGGTGGGTTAAAAAAAACAGTTGATGGAGGAACTACATGGACAGCTATTGAATTGCCACAAGACGGATTTGTAAAAAGTATCGAAGTCCATCCAACAAACCCAAATGAGGTATATATTGCCTATTCTGGATATGCAAATGGGAAAGTATATACTTCTACAAATGGAGGAACTTCATGGATAGACATTACAGGTTCTTTGCCTAATATACCAACACATAAAATACTTTATAAAACAGGAACCACAGACGGCGAATTGTTTTTAGCTACAGATTTAGGAGTATATTATAGAACAAATACAGCAGGAGATTGGGTAAAGTTGGGTACTGGGTTGCCTAATGTTATCGTACAAGAGATAGAAATTCATTACGGTACGGAAAAATTACGAGCAGCAACTTTTGGAAGAGGCCTTTGGGAAATACCAATAACAGCAGCAGCATTAGGTGTAAAGGATGAATTATTAGACGAAAATGCATTAAACGTATATCCAAATCCAACGATAAATAAAACGTTTACATTACAATTAAATGGTTTAAATGGAACTAGTAATATTATCATTTACAATATTATCGGAACTGTTGTTAAAGAATTAAATACAACGAATATTAAAGAAACAATTCATTTGAATAATTACAGTACAGGTATTTATCTTGTAAAGGTTATAAATAATGGCAAAAGTATCACTAAAAAAATAATTGTAAAATAGTTTTACGGTGAAAAGCATTCTTTTTTTAGTACTAATAACGTTATCAAGTTGTGATAAGCCCATTACAATAATTTCGACTGTAAAGCAGCGGATAATACCTGGCTTTAAAAATGCGAAACCCTATATAAACTATCATTTAGAAATAAAAGTTAATAAAACGAATACTATTCATTTAGATAGTGTACATGTTTTTGATAATCAAAAATGCTATACTATAAAACCATTAGTTAAAGCTAAAAAAGGAGAGCCATCTATTAAAAACAGCATACAAAAAGGCATATACACAGTTGATGTTAGATTGAAAGGAAATACCATTATTTCAATGAATAATTGTAAATTTACTGATAAAAAAGTAATTCTATATTTTAATGAGGAATCTAAAAAAGGAAATATAGTAATTACTAAATTTACCAATAAAACAATACGTAAACGGTAATTTTATTTTTCTCCATATAACCACCTGTTTTTCAGGTGGTTATATCCTGATAGCTTTGCCTATCTTTGTTATATGGGCAAATATAAGAAACTTAATCATGTAATTTATAAGTGTGAATATCATATTGTGTGGATTCCAAAGTATAGATTACGAATATTAAAAGGAGATATAAGGACATTATTAGAGAGAGATATTCGATTACTTTGTGAATGGAAAAAATGTGAGGTTCAAGAATTAAATATTCAAGAAGATCACGTTCATTTACTTATTTCAGTACCTCCAAAAGCTTCTATATCAAAATTGATGGGGTTTTAAAAGGGAAACTGGCAATAAAACTATTCAAGAGTTATCCAAAATTAAAACAGAAACCACACTGGGGAAATCACTTTTGGGCAAGGGGTTATTTTGTAAGTACAGTTGGGTTAGATGAAGAAATGATAAGAAAATATGTAAAATATCAAGAGAAGGAAGAAAAAATCATTGAAGATAATCAACAGAGGTTTGATTAATCCCCTAGCCCCAAAGGGGGAAGTAGGTAAACCATCAGGTGTATTTAAAATATTCTGTCATTCAGTCCCGAAATGTATCGAGAGTAACGTAGTGGAGTGAAGAATATCTCACTACAAATACAAATCTAATGGCTGAGGTCCAGCCAATACAGTTTTTACAATACTTCTTTTTTTAGCATCATCATCTTGTAATTTCCATTCATTAGTACCAAAGGTGCTAATTTCTTGTTCTTTCAATGTATTTAACTGACTCATACTTTTTATATCACCAATAGGCGTGCCATTATAATTAAACGAAGCATAATTTGTATTATTAATATTGCCAATGATTAATTCTTTTCTTCTTAATTCAAGAAGTTTTAGTTTTCTAAGAGATTCATCTTTAAGAACCTTTCTAGCTTTTACCTTCTTTTTATATTTTCTTTCAACCCCACCATGATTTTGTAAAAGGTTCTTTTTTTCAACATGTTTAAAAAAATCATTTTGAGCTTGTTCAAAATTTGGATAGCTCTTATTGAGTTGATTTCATTTTATAATTCTAATTTTTTTAAATGACGCATTACTTCACGTAAAACGGTTTCAAAGTCTGGTAAATCTTGAATTTGGTCTGCCATAGATTTTTGCCAACGTCCTTTGTATTGGGGTAATCTTTGTTTTAGTTTAGTATGAAATTCTGTT
>JAJRPL010000447.1 GCA_024280815.1 Bacteroidota bacterium | reverse complement strand
TCTGTTTTGTTAAATGGTAACTTTTCTTTTAAAATATCATCACCCTCTATTACCCATAAAAAAAATGGCTCTGCAGTAACGATTAGATCATCATGATAATCTAATTGTTCATTATAGATGTCTATATTATCTTTTGGATAGCCTGGCACAATTCTATCTACCAATGTGTTATGAAATGTACTATATTGATTAATCCAGTTTTTAAAATCAGATTCTAAGCCCCATAATTTAATGTATTTTAGAATAATTTCATGAAGACGAATTGCATTATTGTTAATCAATTCACAAGGAATTATAGTAAGTCCTTTCTTAGAATCACCTTTAAAAAACTTATACCTTTCGTATAATAAAATTGTTAATTTAGCAGGAAAAGAGTTTGGTGGTTGCATAGTTGATTTATCCAGTTTATCAAATGCAATACCTGCTTCTGTGGTGTTTGAGATAATAAATTCAAGTTCTTCTTCTTTTGCAAGCTCTAAATATTCGTGAAAATGCTGATAAGGATTAATTCCTTTTACAATTGTTGTAATTAATTCTTTTGCTTGAAATTCTTTTCCATTTTTAATTCCATTTAAGAACAAGGTATACAACCCATCTTGCTTGTTTAACATTTCTATCAACCCATTCTCTATAGGTTGTACAATTGCAATGCCACCGTTGAAATTTGATGTTTTGTTCAGTTTATGAAAAGCATAATCTACAAAAGCTCTTAAGAAGTTTCCTTCTCCGAATTGTACAATTTTAATAGGAAGATTAGTATTAATTTCTTGGCCAATTCTATTAAGTTTTTTCATGTTAAATTAACGTTTTTAATTTTGAGCTGAACATTACTCAAATATAGGAGTTTAATTTGTGATATTTTTAGCAAGAATGAACTTTCCATAATTTAATTATTGTATATCCGTAATTAGTCATAACCAGTAATATTAGCAATTACAAGTCTATCAAATATTCTTTCTCCAAAGTATCTTCTATTGAGTTTATATACAAACTCATTTAGATACAGTTGTAAATATTTTTTCTTTATTTTATGGTAATTACCTACAAAATTTCGTTTTGCATTACTAATTGCAATATGCACCCATTTTAAGGTTTCTTTAGTTGTTTGCTCGTTTGATTTTTCTGTCATATGAATCTCAACATAATCTGCAATATTAACATATGAGGTGCTTTTATCTGTAAATATAATCGTTTGCTCATCATCAATTGCCTTTTCAAAAGTCTTGTCTGTTCCATCTGCTTTATGGTCTCCTAATACTTTTGCTTTAAAATAGCGACATTGTCTTTCTGCTTTACCCGTTTCTATATCTTCAAGGATCGTGCTTTCAGCCATAATCATAACATTTGATTTGGTTTTACTTCCTCGACCTGCTTTTTGTGTTTTGTGCTCATATTCAGAGGCTTCAATAGTAAAATAACCTTCGTCCATTTCTATTATTCCTTCCAAAGTATACCTATCATCTCGTTGCCCCATAGCTTTGCGTAATTTATGAACCATTGCCCAAACTGGTTCATATCGCTTTAAGCCTAACTGACGTTGTATTTCCTTACTTGAAAAACCTTTCTTTGTTGCTGTCAATAAAAACATTGTTTTATACCAAATTAAAAACGATAAATTCGAACTCTGCATTATTGTCCCGCTTCGTAGAGAGGTGCGACTTCTACACTTTTTACATTCATAACTCCATTGACTTTTTATCCAATAATGCTTGGTGTGATTACATCTTCTGCAGATTACCCCTGTTTTATCACGTTCTTCTTTAAAATGATTTCTGCAAGATTCTTCGCTATCAAAATTTGCAGTAAAACTAAATATATTCATATCCTTATTTTCTCTAAAGATAAGCATTAATTATCAATTATTAGTGTTTGCGGATATACAATTTTAATTACTTGTATATCCATAAATAGCCCTAAATTGAATTAATTTTCGTATATTTTTATGATATATAACCCGTTGTGCATTTAAATAATGCTAATTTTCAAATTATTAATATTTCTATCAAAAACAAATTTATTAATAAATTGAATGATTGTTAATGATGTTAATTTTGATAGTATTCTTGTCTTAAAGCCTTGAAATGATTTAGTGTAATTTCTTCGTATCATAAACTAGTCACAAAGTTGTGAAAACAAGGTCTCTTTACGCTTTTCTTTCTAAAAATGTAGGTTTGTTTTTTGTTTAAAATTGTCCTTTCTCAGTAATTTACTTTAATACTTCTAAAATTTTATTGTAATTTACTATAAAGGTGTTATATATTTAATTATATGATATTCAAATAAATATACGACTTTATGAGTCAATGAGCAACTTTTATTACTCAATTATTAAAGTACAACGGGTAAAAGAAACAATTTATAAACCTAGATTACGTTAATAATACATCAAGCACAGATTAGATTTTAGTTTTTATTAAGATTAAGTATACACTAATGTGTGTTCGTGCACATAATATGTTCTTGAACATATTTTTTATGAAAACTTAAAAATATTCTACATCATGAAAAAAATTATCTATTCCATTACCTTATTTTTATTAACATTAAATACTATTTATGCAACGGTATATAATGTAGGTCCAGGCCAGAGTTTAAGTTCGTTAGATCAAGTACCTTGGTCTACTTTAAAAGCTG
>JAJRPL010000021.1 GCA_024280815.1 Bacteroidota bacterium | reverse complement strand
GGTGAAGGATTTAAACTAGAGGGCTTTGATAAGTTTATTCCTATACAGCCTGTAAGCTAAATAAAAGAGTTGTATAACACCTGAATATCTTATTTCCCTAGAGTTGGAATTAACAGCCAACCTAGGGAGATAAGATAGAGTTATGTATTTAATATATGACAACTAATCAAAAAGTCCCCTCACACAACGTACACCTAAAGGCTGTGCTTCCAGTATTCCATATCTTACATCTACTTCATAAGGTTTAGTCGGCTGTGCAAGAAACGATGGATAATTAAATGATGATGAAACGACATAAGCTACGTTTGAATTTCCACTCCCTGAGAAGCCATCACCCTCAACCCAATACAATCCATTCGGTTCAGTAATAGCATTCCAATTAGCTCTTTGTACCACATAAGTAGCTAATTTATATTCAGCTAAATTAGGAAGCCTCCATCCCGTCGCGTAACCAGCTAAATTCAAGTTTGCACAATATGCTTTTGCATTTGCAAAGTTCTTAAGAGGTTCAGATTGAACGTAAACGCTATCTTGCCACAGAACTCTGTTAGAAGAGGGAAAAGTATCAACTGAGACGGGGTAAAAGAAAGTGATTCCATAAGTCAATAGCACAAATGGCTCATCTTTAGTGACACATTCAGTTTGTGAGTTTTTAACTAGATCACTCCCATCAATAATACCATCACGATTTGTATCACTATATATTTCTGCCCAGAAACAAGTCATTGAGTTTGCAAGATTCGGGAAATCAGCCGTAACTGTTCCATTAAGATTTACAGTGAGATCAATTGAAGTAGATCCTATATCAGCGGTTGTATAAGATCGTATGATTGCATAATCAATAAGAGTCGCCCACTGAAATCCTTGCCACAATGTGATATCAACTGTTTTAAATAAAGGTGTTAATGGATCTTGGAAATTGAAGCCTAAATTAAACCATGTAAAGTGACTAACATTCGCTTTTGCCGAAAGCAATGTTGGTGAATTAAGGTCATCAATGACTTGCGCCTGACCATCTTGAATCCAAACCCCTGTTATTTCATCAAGATAAAAGAGTGGTATAAGTTCACCAGCAGTCAGTAACGTACCATCAGCTTTAGTCTTATTATAAAGAGGAATGATAATTTCTGCTGTTTGATTGAGTTTTAATTGTACTTTTTCCTGTGTAACTGAATCGAAGAAACTAAATTCTGCCATACCTCTAAAGAGGAGAGATGATGGGTTTGCTTGACCTTCATATAAACCTTTATTGCTACCTGGAATAGCATCAATTCCATCTTGTGTAGCTAAGTTTAATGTTGTAATCACAAGATCGATAGACCCATCAGGAAATGCATTTGAAGGTATTGTTACTTGAGTAATACCATCGTTAGATGTGGCTGTATGACCATCGACTGCATTGAAAGCCTGAGGTGCTTCGGTCGGTACCATAATAATATCTAAGGTAAATGTTGGAGTGTTAACAGCATTGATATTTTTAACTTGGGTAGCATAATTATCATGTGTTACAACTAATGTGTAATCACTATTAACGTGTAAAGCTAGTGAATAATCACCCTTTGATCCACTTATAATAGGAACTGGATTTTGGAGAATATTATTCTTGAAAATATTAATTTGTGCCCCTGTGACTCCAGTGCCATCAGCTTTGATTACAGTTCCTGATACAGTCAAAGGAAGAGGTTCTACTGCATTTACAATAATATTCACTGTGGCACTAGAGGATGCGACGCCATCTGTTACAGTGAAAGTAAAGCTATCATTTCCAACGTATCCAGAATTAGGCGTATAGAAAAGATTAGCTCCCGTTCCTGTCAAAGTACCATTTAATGATGATGTGTTTGTATAAGTTAAACTATCTCCATCTGCATCTGTAGCGACTAAAGTAATGGGATTATTGCTTGATTCTGCCTCCATGGAAATATCTTGGTTATTTGCAACAGGGGCAGTATTAGGTTCTGGAACATCATTTACTGTAATCGTAACAGTAGCTTCGGTTGAAGTGGCTGATCCATCGTTTACTGTAAAGGTAAAACTATCTGTGCCAAAGAAGTTTGGCGTTGGCGTATAGCTTAGATTTTCTCCAGAACCACTTAGAGTTCCGTTTGACGGTTGACTATGCGTGTAAGACAAAACATCCCCATCAGCATCTGTACCCACGAGAGTAATACTATTATTAGAGGTATCTTCATCGAAGATTACTGTTTGGCTATTTGCAATAGGTATAGTATTAGGTTCTGGAACATCATTTACTGTAATCGTAACAGTAGCTTCGGTTGAAGTGGCTGATCCATCGTTTACTGTAAAGGTAAAACTATCTGTGCCAAAGAAGTTTGGCGTTGGTGTATAACTTAGGTTTTCTCCAGAACCACTTAGAGTTCCGTTTGACGGTTGACTATGAGTATAAGACAAAACATCCCCATCAGCATCTGTACCTACGAGAGTAATACTATTATTAGAAGTATCTTCATCGAAGATTACTGTTTGGCTATTTGCAATAGGTATTAAATTAACAGGGGTAGTTTCTGTATTTACCCATATTGGTAAATTGGGCATATCCTTAATATTTGGCGGGTTATAAGCCCCGTGAGCCTGGAGGTTTTGTGATAAAGTTGTTAGTAATCCTTCAGTAGCACCTTGTTTCGCTATCGCATTAAATGCACTTTCGCCAACACCATTGAATTGACCATCATCAGAAAAGTCATTCGTTAAATCTTGTAAAGTATTAGCATCACCGTTGTTTGCTAGAAAAGCACCTGTGAATAATAATAAATTTGCATTGTCTATTCTAAATTTACCAGTACCTTTTGTTAAGCTTAGTTGTTCAATACCACTATGAATATTGTCCCCCACCTTCTTGAGTCCAAGTATGGTTTTCAACTCTATTTGGGTATTTTTCCAAGCATTACTTATGCTTTTACCTTGAGATACTTGTTGTTTAATTCGTGCTGCTGCAAGATGCGAGAATAGGTGGATATTTACAGTGTCAAAACTACGATCTTTTTTGGTAATTGCCTTTAAGTTCATTGTACTTGAACTATTAGAATTAGTAAGCTCGTTAAAGTACTGACCATTGACACTTGCTAGTGCCCAGCTCTTCCAATTAATGTTATTGATTGAGAAACGACCTTGAGATCCCTTTGTGTTTGAAATCAGGGTATTATTTTGGAGTGGATTTGCTTGAGCATCAAGCTTGGATAAAGTGATTGTAGAACCAGCTATAAATGGTCCTTTTTGACCAGATCCGCTCATATTACAAGCAGAGAGAGAGAGTGCAATAATTGATAAAAAAAAGCTTCGTTGTAGCATAAATATCTTCCTTTGATGATAGTTTTGGGCTACTTTGCTCTTCTCTTTGTTTTGATATGTACGGTGTTTTAATTTTGGGGGTAGCAAGGTAAACACATTGAGAACATAAGTATTAACTAATATTACTATCAAAAAATAATATTAGGATTAGTATTTTTAGTCAAGCTTAAAAATAGACCACTTGACTTAATAATACAGGTACTTTTATCAGAAAAAATTATAGAAAAGATTATTATTTAGTCTATGTTTCTAACCTAAATTAAGGTTTTTATATTTATGCAGTATGGAGAAAAATTTAACACTATTAGCCATCTTTTAGCTGCATTTATTGCACTGCCGGGAATCATATTCTTAATCATCATAGCGGCTCAAACTGGTGATGTGTGGAAGATTATAAGCACCTGTAT
>JAJRPL010000446.1 GCA_024280815.1 Bacteroidota bacterium | reverse complement strand
TCATCCATCAAAAACTCTTGTCGTGGACTACCTTGTGCTACAAAAACTACATCTGGTTTTAACTGAACAAGTATCTCTTTTAGCTCTTCTTTATCATTATCCTTTAAGAATCCATCTCTATAGCCTAGTATGTTTATGTGAGGGAAATCTATTTTTAGTTTTTTGATTGTACTTTCTATTACCTCTCGTGTAGATCCTACAAAATAAAATGTTTTCTCTTTCTCATACTTTTTTACAATATCAAGCCAAAACTCACTTCCTGGTATCTTCACTGCATCAAGACCTTTTTGCCTAAGTGCCATTACCGCCCCTACTCCATCAGGATATCCAATATTATTGTTAATAATATTGTAAAGCTTAGGTTCATCTTTGAGTATCTTTTCTGCATTTATTGCGACTAAGATCTTTTTTTTATTTTTTATATAATTTAAAAAGAGTTCTCTATTTTGGAAAGCATATACTTCTACATCTTTCAGTTTTGTTTTGTCAATCATTTTTTAATTTCCCATACTTTGTAGTCATAATATTCTCTTTTATAACCTTCGCAGGATTCCCTGCAACGATACATCCATTAGATACATCTTTAGTCACTACTGACCCGGCACCTACAATAACATTGTCACCTATAGTCAATCCTGGCATGATAATTGCATTGGCGCCTATAAAACATTTTTTACCTATATAGGCATTGGTATGCAAAGTTCTTGCATAGTCATGTGCAAATACTAAGGCTCCTGATGCCACATAGCTTTCATCATCTATATGAATGCCTTGTGGATATGTTTTGTCGAGCTTTGCACCTAACGAGATCCTTGCACTTGAAGAGATGTTCATCTTATAGAACTTAGTGAGTAGTATGTAGTAAGGCCATAACAATACTTGCCTTATGAAGTTTCTAATTTTTACTATCATTATTATTACCTTTAGAATCTCTATATCGAATTATTTTTGCTGGATTCCCACCAACAATTGCATTTGTGGGAACATCTTTTGTTATAACTGATCCAGCAGCTACGATTACATGGTTTTCTATCGTGACGTTTGGAAGGATAATAGCATTAGTTCCAATCCAAACGTCATTACCAATATTCACTTTATATTGACTATCACCCTGTTTGTTTATCGGTATATCTAGCTTACTAAAATTATGCGTAGCTGTTATTATTTGCACTCCCGGTCCAATTAAAACATCATTACCAATAGAAGTATTTTTTCTTATTTTAACATTTTCACTAATTCTTATACTATTTCCTACTTCAATTGAAGGAGAGATATACACATTCTTATCTACACGAGGATCATCTCCACATTTTTTTATACATTTGGAAAATAAAAAATATCTTATATTTCTTAATCCTTTTGAATAAGGCATACTGTCAAGTGGGAGACTTTTTCCTATGATGTTATAAAGAAGACAAGATAATAATTTTGTTTTAGAAACGTGACTCATGAATTTACCTTTTTATATAAATTTACCACTTCATTACAAATATATTGATTATTCAATTTATGTTTTCTTTCTTCAGGGAAACTTTTTATATCTTGCGAGAGAACGAAGTTCACCTTTTCCGCTAAATCTTCTGCTGATTGGGCAATATAGCAATTTTTTAAACTATCTAATAAATAAGGGACATCCCCTACCGGTGTCGAGACAATAGGCAAATCACAAGTAATCGCTTCCTTGACAACTTGAGGTGAGCCTTCTGACAATGAAGTCATAAGTAAACATTTTGAAGTTAGTAACGCTTCTTTTATTTCTTCTCTACTTTTATTATCAAAAATTATTACTTCAGGATTTTGTTCATATTTATCTTTTAATATCTTAATCACATTTTCAAAAAGCTTATAATTTTTAACTAGCCTATTAGGATGACCTGAAAAAATAATTTTATTTTTTCTTTCTCTACGCTTACTGGACGTAACAAAAAGAGGATCTACTCCGCAAGGGATATGTAGTGTTTTGTCTTTATTCTTGTTTAGTTTATTAAAAATCTCTTTACTAACAGCAATATTTTTGACAGAAATATTTGCTAAGATTCTCGAAAGAAACATCACTATTTTATTACCATTAATATCACTACCGTGAAAGGTAGAAATAATGTTTATTTTTCTTATCAATGGATATATTAGAAGTAAAGGGAGTCCTGTTAATCCATAATGAACATGAATAATATCCGGATTGTAATCTTTTATTTCATCTAGTATTTTGAATGGTTGAAAATACTTTTTAAATCCATTGCTTCCCTTCAAAATAATTATTTTACTTTCTAAATTAAAATTTTCTTTAATATATTCATATTGTTCTTTAATATAAATTCCATAATAAGGTTTTTGTTTAGTCGGGTATGCATTTACAATGTATAGTATTTTCAATTTCTCTCCTTTGACAGTAGTCCATTTTTAATAAAAGCAATCAATTCGTAATTTTTTGATGTATCATTTTCTTTAACTATAAAGTTTGACTTGGTCTCAAATAGATGATACTCACCACTATGTACATGATAGATCACTTTTTTTCTAAGTAAATATTTCAGAGTTAGAAACAAGGTATATTTACAATAAAAACTAATACGAGATAATCCATGTATATGTACGATGGAATAACTTGGATTAAAAATAAAAAAAACATAATAGACAGATATTTATAGGGAAATAACAATAGATTTTTGATGTTATCTTCACTACTATATGTTGGTAAAAATTTAAAGGTTTTATCGTATTGTGCATATACTTCCAATATAGAAGCTATCCCATCTTTTAATGTTTTATAATCTTGTCCTATGGTTAATACTTTATTCATTTGTACTCTTCATCTGAAGTAAATTATTATATATATTCATGTAGCCTTTTGATATTACTTGAAAGGAAAATAATTTTTGTCCTACACTTGCTATATTATTTCTATTTATTTCTTTTAATTTTAATATGGAATCTTTTTCTATCTCACGTATGTCATTTACAATAATACCAATTTGATATTCATTAATTATTTCAATAATTAACGTAACTGAATTATTACTAATAACAGGTAAACCACAAGAAAGATATTCACTAAACTTTATAGGAGAAGAAACTCTATTAACTATATCATCATTACGAATAATAATACCAATGTCTGCCGCCCTTAAATACTTTGGAACATCGTCGTAGGGAACATATTTTGATATTACTCCGTCAATATTATATTTTTTCTTAGTAAGCATTAAAACCTTATACCCTTTCTTGGTTAAAACTTCAGCAATTTCATCAGCATTTTGCCATTTTCCTCCTGATGAGCTTGTGGAAAAAACAAACAGGATATCATCATTTTTAATACCCAAACTATTTCGAGTGTTCATACGATCATCTATATTGAAAGAAAAATTGTTTCCAGCAATACAATGATTAATATAAAATTTATCGGTGGGTAATTTATATTGTTCTATTAAGTATTGCTGTAATTCTTTTGTTACAGCACTAAACAACAAAGCTTTTTTAATATATTTATTATATAAGTACTTTAAATATACTAATTTCACTTTAATGAGAAGTGTTTGATTCATATAAGTTGCTATTTCTTCAATTCCAGCTCCTCTAAAATCTATCAAAAGTTTTGGTTCATAGGTGTAGAGCTTTTTAAACGTTTTATAAAACATTATTCCAATATATTCGCCTCTTGAATGAAAAATCGTATCAGGCGTAACATCTAACGTCAAAAGTTTTTGTTTCAGTGAGATGGAAGTTAAGATATCAAGTATTGGATATAGAGGTACAGACTTAAACAATACAAGTTGAATATCCTGATGCAAATTTGTAATCTTTAGAGCTTCTTCCTCTTTTCTCACACCGAGAAGTAAAACAATTTTTATATTCTTATTGTACTTTATAATTGAGTTTAGTAGTTCAACTACCTGGGATTGGAATACAGGTCCAATCCCTTCTGCGATGTATATTAGTTTCATATTTTTCCTTAATTAAATTTTCTTACTTTGTTTCGTCCATAGTATATATATGCCATTGTAAAGACAAGTACATAATTAGTCAGCAAGTGCACAGTTGATAGTGTATATGTTAAAAACATAAAGAAAAATACCATTGCTAACTTTTTATCTTTTCTATATATCTTCCTAAACATAAAAAAGAACAATCCAATAACAAATAGTAAAAGGAAAATCCCTCCTTCTACAACAATAATTGATAATAGGTTGTCAGCATTATGTCTTAGTTGCCATACCTCATAACTAGATATGATTTCTAAGTCGCCAGTTAATGGGTTAAAGTCTACACCAAATCTCGGATAACTTAAGAAAAAGCTAAGTCCTCTACCAAAAAGAAAAGTGCTCCAATTACTGAGCCAATCACTTACAAAATATGATGTGTCGTTCAGTCTAACGAACATTGAAGGAGACGAAAAGACATAGAGTAGTTCACTTATTTTTTCACCATATACATGAAACTTTTCACTGTGTATTAAAATATACACTAATGTCTGAAGCGAAGCAAATAGAACAGAAGAAGATACTAGCAAAACATACCATAATCTTCTAGAACCATACAATATTAGAAATACGATGAGAAAGGTGAATAAAAAAGTTCTACTCTGCAAAAAAAAGAACATAAAAATATTAATAAAGAATAAATAAATCACAATTCTATTTATACGAGTATAGTTTACATATATTAAAATCAAGAAAAAAATTAAGATTATAGGGGATACTCCTAGTAACCTATTCGTTTCCCTGAAACTATCTATAGTTCCAGTGTTCATGATACTTTCGGGACTAAAATATTTGATTGCAATTGGATTAGCTAAGTATAGTAAGAAATAAATCAAAAATATAAGTATTATCGAAATTATCATTGCTTTATTGATAGTTTTTTTATATTTACTAAAGTCAATTGAGACAAATATTTTAGCAAGTGCAAAAAAAACTATAGCATATCCCCATATTCTACTTCTATTTAGTGTCATAGGTGAAAAACCATTGTTGAAGGTATCAACACTAACTAGATAAAATAACAATAAAAAGCCTATTGTTAATACTCTTTTTATTGTGTTTATTTTTGATATCACTACTAATATTAAAAATGGAATAAATAATTCCGTTGGTCTCAATACTTGATTTGTACCATTATATACTGATAGTGTAATAAACAATATATAAATAAATAATACAGTATAGGTATTCTTCTCGATATTTTTCATTGTTTTATACCTAAAAATACTACTAAGTTGGTTTTAAAATATAGGTGTAATAGAGTATAAACACTTCCAAAAGAGGCAATTGTTAATAATATTTGAGTAGGTATATTAATCTGTATAAATGAGACTCCGACAGTTGTAGTTGCAGAAATCACAATAAATATAAAAGGTTGTAAAAAAGTATATAGATATTCACGTAAGGAAGCTTTTATTAAAGCTCTAACCATAAAATACCACATTGGTATTAAGCAAAGAATCATCGTGATAACTAAACTATATCCTATACCTTCTAATCCCCAATAGCTCCCAATATAGATAGACAATGGTAATACTGCAAACATTCCAAGGTTCCACCAAAACTCCAAATGGACTTTTCCCGTTGCCATAACCAAAGAACCAATAGGGTTTCCAGTAGATCGAATCATAAAATAGAAAGACAATATTTGTAAAATAGGGATGGCTTCTCGCCACGCTTCACCAAATACGATGAGAACAATAGGCTACGCTAAGATAGCCATGAGCATATAAATGGGAAAATTGATCGATGCTAAATAATTGACAGTTTTTAAATAGATATTTTTTAAAGCTTCTTTGTCATCTTGAACTTTTGCCAATATAGGGAAAGTTACTTTAGTGACAATAGGATTGATGATCTGAGCGGGACGCATAGCTAGTTGCTTGACGATGGAGTAAATACCCAGAGCTTCAGTTCCTAACAGTTTACCAATCAGTAAAACATCAAATTGTGAGTTGAAGTAATTTAAAGTAGATTGTCCTGTTTGATACATGCCAAAGCCCAAATAAGGCTTTATATTTGTATATGAAAAAACGAAAGATGGTCTATGCTTACGTAATCCAAAAAATAAAAAAAGAAGACTAGAAATCGTAGTATTGCCTAATGTCGCAAAGACTAAAGCATACACACCATAATGAGACATGGCAGAGTAAACAGCTATGATGAAAGCCCCAAGTGCTGCGGTAATCTCTATTTTTGCAATAAGGTTAAACTGTAGGTCTTTTTGAAAGAGAATTCTATATTGATTTCCAAAAGCCAATATGACAAAACTTATGGATAATA
>JAJRPL010000445.1 GCA_024280815.1 Bacteroidota bacterium | reverse complement strand
CTCTGTTAATAAAGTATTGAATGCCCAGTCTTCAATAATTTGAAATCCCTTTTCTAACTTCTCTTCATTATCACTTGGTATAGGCAGCATATAAACTGTTTCATCAAAACTGGTATATGCATTTAAATCGGCTCCAAATTTTACACCAATACTTTGTAAGTAATCTACCAATTCATTTTTTTTAAAATTTTTGGTTCCATTAAAATTCATATGCTCCATAAAATGAGCCAATCCTTGCTGATCATCATCTTCTAAAATTGAACCCGCATTTACAACAAGTCTTAATACGACTTTATCTTCTGGCTTACCATTATTGCGAATATAATAAGTTAATCCGTTTGCTAACTTTCCTTTCCTAATGTTTGGATCAGTAGGGATATCTGCATCTTTAATTTCTATACTATTCTTTGATGTAACTTTCTCTTGAGCAAAAGAAAATACTACAAAAAGAAATAACATTAGTACTAAACTTAGTTTCTTCATGATTGATTGTTTTTAATTAGTAATGCTGCTTTTATAAAGTGATTTATACTGCTCTCCATAAACAGTCTGTTTCACCAAATGTAGTAAAAAATAATGAATTTTTAATTTATAACACTGCGGCCAATCTACAACCTTGATTAATTGCTCTTTTAGCATCTAATTCAGAAGCAAAATCAGCACCGCCGATCACATGAACTTTTATTCCTTTCTCTTCTAAGGGAGCTACTAATTCTTTTAAAGGAACTTGGCCTGCACAAATTACAATGGTATCAACTTCTAATACTTTATTTTCTCCAAGCTGAACATAATGCAATCCTCTGTCGTCAATTTTTGTGTATTGTACTTGGTTGATAAACTGAACATTCTTTTTCTTTAATGTAGAACGATGAATCCAACCTGTAGTTTTTCCTAATTTACCACCAAACTTACCTTTACTTCTTTTAAACATAAAAATTGCTCTAGGTGAGAGATGAAACTCAGGCTGTACTTCTTCAATACCTCCTCTTGCTTCAAGTGATTTATCAATCCCCCATTCTTTCAACCAAGTATCAATATTTAATGCAGAAGACTCTCCTTCATGAGCCAAATATTCAGCCACATCAAAACCAATACCTCCAGCTCCGATAATTGCGACTCTTTTACCTACTGGTTTTTTATGTTTTAATACATCAATATAATTGAGTACTTTCTTATTTGATATACCTTCAATTTTCACTTCTCTAGGTAAAATACCAGTTGCCAACACAATTTCATCAAAATTCTGATTTGATAAATCATCAGCTGAAACTTTTGTATTTAAATGAACGGTTACTTGATGGATTTCTAATTGCTTTTTAAAATATCGAATTGTTTCATAAAATTCTTCTTTTCCTGGTATTTGCTTCGCAATATTAAACTGCCCCCCAATTGCTGCATTAGCATCAAACAAAGTTACTATATGTCCACGTTGAGCCGCAATTGTCGCAGCAGATAATCCTGCTGGTCCAGCTCCAACAACGGCAATTTTTTTCTTTTTTGTGGTTGCATTATAATTTAATTCTGTTTCATGACAAGCTCTTGGGTTTACCAAGCAACTAGCTACTTTTTGCTCAAAAATATGGTCTAAACATGCTTGATTACACCCTATACATGTGTTTATTTCATCATCTTTTCCCTCAAAAGCTTTAGTAACCCAATCAGCATCCGCTAAAAAAGGACGAGCCATAGAAATCATATCTGCATGACCATCAGCTAACACTTGCTCTGCTGTTTCGGGCATATTGATTCTGTTGGTAGTGATTAACGGGATTGAGACTTCCTTTTTCATTTTTTGTGTCACCCAAGTAAATGCAGCTCTCGGTACAGATGTAGCTATGGTTGGTATTCTAGATTCATGCCAGCCGATACCTGTATTAATTATCGTGGCTCCAGCTTTTTCAATCTCTTTTGCCAATTGCACTACTTCATCCCAAGAACTTCCCTTTTCTATTAAATCTAACATTGATAGGCGATAGATGATAATAAAATTTTCACCTACAGCATCTCTAACCTTCTTTACCAGTTCAATGGGTAGTTTGATTCTATTTTCATAGTCCCCACCCCACCCATCAGTTCTTCGATTTGTTTTTTCTGCAATAAACTGGTTGATTAAATAACCTTCTGAGCCCATTATTTCTACACCATCATAACCTGCCTCTTTTGCTAATTTTGCAGAACTCACAAAATCTCTTACCGTTCTTTTAATACCTGATTCTTTTAATTCAAAAGGTTTAAATGGACTTATTGGTGATTTTATTGCAGATGGAGCTACACATAATGGATGGTATCCATAACGACCTGTATGTAGAATTTGCATGCATATTTTACCACCTTCCCTATGTACTGCTTCTGTAATTACTTTATGATGTTTCGCATGTTTTTTTGTGCTCATTTTTGCAGAAAAAGGCACTGTTAAGCCTTCTATATTAGGGGATATTCCTCCTGTAACAATCAAACCAACTCCGCCTTTTGCTCTTTCAGCATAAAAAGCAGCCATACGTTCAAATCCACCTTTCTCTTCTTCTAAACCTGTATGCATAGACCCCATTAGAACTCTATTTTTCAATGTAGTAAAACCCAAGTCTAAAGGTTCAAAAATATGTTTGTATTTGGTCATCGGATAGTGGTTTTATTAATTAAACTATTATGCATGCATAATACTTATGCAAGTTACTAGATTTTTTCTAAAAACAAAAAACGGATTAGAGAATCATTTTACAAGGTAGTTATTTATCCTAAAATAAAATAATATTTTTTTCTTAAAAAACTATTGTAAGGAATAAAAGGATTTGTATATTTGCGGACGATTTTAGCAAGTGCTAAACAAAAGATAAAGAAGATATTAAATATATATAATAATGAGTAAAAGAACGTTTCAACCGTCAAAGAGAAAAAGAAAGAATAAGCATGGCTTTAGAGAGAGAATGTCTAGCGTTAATGGTAGAAAGGTTTTAGCTAGAAGAAGAGCTAAAGGCAGGAAGAAAATTTCAGTTTCATCAGAAGCTAGTCCGAAAAAATAATGAATTTATTATTTTAACCATATATAGGGTGTTACTTTTATTAGTAGCACCTTTTTTTTATATCTTTTTAATAAGTTTTACTCTAATTTTAGTAAAAAAAATGATTTTTTTTTAATATTTGCACTTGTAAAAAAACTACCCTATAATGCCTAAAGATACTACTATAAAATCAGTTTTAATTATTGGTTCAGGTCCTATTATTATTGGTCAGGCTTGTGAATTTGATTATGCAGGAAGTCAATCTATTCGTTCTTTAAAAGAGGAAGGAGTTGAAGTTACCTTAATCAATTCTAATCCAGCCACCATCATGACTGACCCTTCATTGGCTGATAATGTCTACCTATTACCACTAACAACAAAATCGATTGTAGAGATATTAAAAAAGCATCCTAAAATTGATGCTGTTTTACCTACTATGGGAGGTCAAACTGCTTTAAATCTATGCATTGAAGCTCAAGACAAAGGTATTTGGGATGATTTTAATGTGAGATTAATAGGGGTTGATATTGATGCTATTAATATTACTGAAGATAGAGAGCAGTTTCGTAATTTAATGAATAAAATAGGGGTTGGGCAAGCACCTTCTACTACAGCTACTTCCTTTTTAAAGGGAAAGGAAATCGCTCAAGAGTATGGATTTCCACTAGTCATTAGACCTTCTTTTACCCTAGGTGGCTACGGAGCTTCTATTGTCTATAATGAAGAAGATTTTAATGAGTTATTGAGTCGAGGATTAGAAGCATCACCAATACATGAAGTGCTAATTGATAAAGCTTTATTAGGCTGGAAAGAGTACGAATTAGAACTCTTACGTGATAATAATGACAATGTAGTTATTATCTGTACTATTGAGAATATGGACCCGATGGGCATTCATACCGGCGATTCAATTACCGTAGCTCCTGCTATGACCTTGAGTGATAAAACCTATCAAAGAATGCGAGATATGGCAATCCATATGATGCGTTCTATTGGTGATTTTTCTGGTGGTTGTAACGTGCAATTTGCCGTGAGCCCTGATGAGAAGGAAGATATTATTGCTATTGAAATTAACCCGAGGGTTTCTAGGTCATCAGCTTTAGCATCAAAAGCCACAGGATACCCTATTGCAAAAGTGGCAACTAAATTAGCAATTGGCTATCATTTAGATGAATTAGAAAATCAAATTACCAAAACCACTTCTGCATTATTTGAGCCTACGTTAGATTATGTTATTGTAAAAATACCGCGTTGGAATTTTGATAAATTTGAAGGCTCTGATAGAACTCTTGGTTTGCAAATGAAGTCTGTTGGTGAAGTTATGGGTATTGGCAGATCTTTCCAAGAAGCTTTACATAAAGCAACACAATCGCTTGAAATTAAGCGTAATGGAATTGGGGCAGATGGCAAAGGCTATACCGATTATAATCAAGTTATTGAAAAACTAACCAACCCTAGCTGGGATCGTGTTTTTGTAATTTACGATGCTATTCAGCTAGGAATGCCACTCAGTAGAATACATAAAATTACCAAAATTGATATGTGGTTCTTAAAACAATATGAAGAATTACATGCACTTGAAAAAGAAATTTCTACCTACACATTAGACACTTTACAACGCGATTTATTATTAGAAGCCAAGCAAAAAGGTTATGGCGACCGTCAAATTGCACATATGCTAGATTGTCTAGAAAGCGAAGTGTATACTAAACGTCAAGAATTAAATATCAATAGAGTCTATAAATTGGTTGACACCTGTGCTGCTGAATTTAAAGCTGAAACACCCTACTACTACTCTACTTTTGAAAATAATAGTATTCAAAACGGAAAAACTACCATTGAAAATGAATCTATTGTTACTGATAAAAAGAAAATTATTGTATTAGGT
>JAJRPL010000444.1 GCA_024280815.1 Bacteroidota bacterium | reverse complement strand
CGCATAATAATCAGCAGCATTTAACTTTGCAGTGATATCACCTTGTGAAGCTGCTCGTTCAAAATAAAACAAAGCTTGCTGGAAGTCTTTATCAGTATGAATTCCTGCTTCAAAAATTTTAGCTAATTTTTTACTTGCAAGTCTCACTCCTTGATCAGATAAGCTTTGTAAAATTTCAATAGCTCTAACGCTATTAGGCTGCCATCCACTGCTTCCTGTTAACATAAATTGTGCTTGAAGAAATAATGAATCATCACTATTTTGTTGTGCTGCTATTTGTTGCCAATGCTGTGCATCGAGTAAATCTTGTTGGTTTTCTTGATGATTAAAATAATATTCAGCAATTCGAAAGGCAGAAATTTCATAGCCTTGTTGATAAGCTAATTGATAATACTTCAACTCCTCTTTTTGAGGGTTAAGAGTATTCTGAGTATTAATTAAACGACCTAATTGATAACTGGCTTTGCCTTCATTTGAATTTGAAAGTTTTTTTAATTCTTGAGTTATTAATTCAATATTATTTGGTTTTTTTGCAAGCTTAAGGTTAATCAGTTGTAGTTTTGCAGGAATATATCCTTGGTATGCGGCAAGATTAAGCCATTCATGTGATTTTTTAAGTAAAGGTTTTTTTTCAATTATAAATTGGCGTTGATAGAGTTTAAATAACAAATAAGAGGCCTGGGGGTTGTTTGATTTTGCAAAGCGGTGAAAAATATTTTCTGCCTTATCAAAATCAGTATCTACTGCATAACCGTAAGTATAAAAACGACCAATATCTAGTTCAGACTCAATATTTCCTTGGCTATGCGCTAGTCTATAATATTCAAGTGCCTTCGCTTTATCTTTTTCTACATAGAGTCCTTTTTCATAGAATTTAGCTAAGCGGTTACTGGCGGAAGCATTACCATGGCTAGCTATGTCTCTATAAATTTGTAGAGCAGAATCGGTATCTTTTCTAGTGTTTTTATCAGCAATATGAATATCTGCATATAGCAGATAAGCACCTGTATTCCCTTGTTTTGCGGCTATTATGGCCCATTTTTTAGCTAGCTCTAATTCCTTTGAGCCTTGGGGGTTATTATAATAGTAACGACCAAGATAGTATGCAGCGGGTTCATAACCTAGGTCATAAGCTTTTTGATAGTGTTTTAATGCTAAATGTTTTTCATTAGTCGATAATTCAGCAATTTTACCTAATTCTAAATAACCCTCTGGAAAACCACGGTCTGCCAGCTTTTGCCAATGTTCTTGATCATAGATAATAGTCTGTTGTTGTGCTGCCAATTCAGTTTTTTTTACTTCAGTACAAGCCGAAATAAGGGTGCTGAATGCAATGGCAGTTGAAATTATTATTTTATGATTCATCTTACCAATAATACTGAAATTCAAGAATGCCTTTATAAGCGTATTTAGAGTCTGCTTTCTGATCATAAGCATCACCTGCATGAAAGCCACTTAACGTTAGTTGAGCATTAAAATTCTTTGTCCATGATGTCATTAAAGTTAAATCAACTTCGTTACCAATTTCTTTATTTTTTCCATTAGGTGCAATAGTTAAAATTGAAGCATCAATTTGTTTATCTGCCTGTACTTGCCAATAATGAAAGTAACTAGCTTGTAACCAAAAATATTCATTAAATCGATGGCCGGCAGTTATATTAACTAATTGCAAATTTGATAACTCAGGTCTTAATAGTTCTCCATAGAGACGCACTCGTTGGTTACCCAGAACTTTACCTTTATTATTTGCAATAGATGGCTGTCTGTAGGATGACTGTCGGTTTGAATCACTACTATCACCAGACCCTATAGCGTAATTAGCTGCCAATCCCCAATTTTCGTTAGCTGATTTCCATGCAGCTCCTAAATCTATTCCATAGCCATATGAGACATTAATATCGCGGATGTCATTAATTACTTGTTGATTTGATGATAGGTCAAAGGTGGTAAATTCTCGTTCAGAACCGTTAACAGTGGCAAAATCCACCCAATAGTTTAGTTTACTTTTATCTGCTAAAGAAAATAAACCGTTAAAACGAAACCCTATCCATAACAAATCTAGTTCAGAATTAACACGGGAATTATTATCAAATACGTTTCCTATTCTATTGTTTGAAAAATCATCTTTTTGGTAAATAGTATAGGCTTGGAAGTGGTGCTGATAATAAAATTGATAATCAAGGTGAGCAATAATAAATTCACTGTCTTCAAAACCAATGTTTTGAGATTCGCTAATCACTCGTTCATCTATAAGTCTACCGCCATAACTTACATCGGCATTAAATAATGAAGAATTGAATTGTAGTTGAGCTACATCAAGTTGGTTGTCATACCACCAGCCTCTGTCATCTCTAAATTGTTTTCGTCCAGCCAATACACCAAGAGGTAAATCATTAATTAGTTGTTTATTTTCTACATAAAATTCCCTGGCTTCAAAATGAGCATCCCAGGTTTCATTATTAGTAAAATCATTTCTATCTTCACGGTGCAGAAATACACCACGAATATTTCCTTTAAAAAACCAGTTGTAGGGTAAATCACGTTGGTAACGTATACCCAACTTTAATTGTTCAAAATCTTCTCTTGTACGACCTTCTCTATCAGACTCGATTCCTTCTCCATATAAGGCTCTAACATTGGCATAGAATTGTAATGGATTTGTAGATTCTAGACTTGAGTAGTCAATGTTAAATGGAAGAGTATCTTCAGCGCGAGCTGAGAAACTAGTTAAAAAGCATAAAAAGCCAATTTTTATTATTTTTATTTTCATGGTTGCGATAGTATTGTCATAACATCAGAAAGTTTAATTTTGTTAGTCGAAGCCCTATGGAAATTAATTTTTTCCAATAGCTCCTTAAGTTTATTTTTTAATTTATTTCTATCTTCATTAGAATAATGGTCGATAACTTTTTTTGCCGCTAAAAAACGTTGATCGTTCCTATCTATATTACTTAGCTCATCCCAACTAGAAGATAATACTGCTTCTTTATCATTTTTTAATCGTTTGTTTTTTTCTATCTTTGGAAGGTTGTCAATAGCTTCTTCGGCTAGAAACCTATTAACTGAAACTTGATCAAAAGATTCCACATTATTTAGCATTGCTGCAAAACATTGTTTTAATTGATCACACTTTAATCGAATACGTTCCTGCTCAAAATAATTAGCTGCATTTCGATATCTAATTAAACGATTTTTTGGATTGGTTTCACTCTCTTTACAAACAAAAAAATTACAATTTATCGGAGTTCCTTGTTTTAATCGCAGTAAAGCTTCTTCGAATGCAATATCAATTTCCTGATAAGAATAAGGTCGGATTTTAGGTAAAGCGACTAAGTCAGATTTTGCATATGTGTTTTCTAACAGAGCAGCTACGCTGATTAAAATTAGAGATTCTTTACGCCACTCATTTTCGGAATCTTCTTTTTCGATATAAGTTCCTATGAATTTATTTTTATTGTATGGGAACTTTAGTCCTTCTTCCCCGAGGCGGTAGAAGGATTTTGGATGGCCAGTTTGGGCGGCTTTAATATACCAATGAATCGATTTATTAAAAAAATTATTATGGGATGAAATACGATCATCGTAAAATTGTGCTAGAACATAGTAGGATTCTTTAATTCCTAAGTTTGCTAGTTCAAGTAAAATTTCTTCCTGTTTAGTGATGATTTGTTTCTTCTCATCGTTAGCTGCGTAACTGGTATTGACAGAAATTAATATCGCTAAAAGATATATGGTTTTAATTACTGACATGAATTAACCCCATCGTATATGAACTCTTTATCCTTTGGTGCAAATAATATTTCTCTGTTAAACGTTTGGATATCACCTGCGAAATAAGAGGTACCTGAATTATAAAATAGATTTTCTTTTAACCTCACACCTGGCTTGTTTTTACTGCT
>JAJRPL010000443.1 GCA_024280815.1 Bacteroidota bacterium | reverse complement strand
TGTTGATGCACAGCTTAATTATTCTGTACCTAAGATTAAATCTGTATTTAAAATTGGAGGTGCCAACTTAGGAGGTCAAGAATACTTTAGTGCTCCTGGTACAGGTGCAGTGGGCTCTCAGTTCTATGTATCTTGGACAATCAATCAATAAATTTTGAATAAAGTTTTATAATACTAAATGCTCCGAGTTATCGGGGCATTTTTTTTGCTAAAAAATTAAAGAAAAACATTTTCTATTTCACAGTAAATAAATTACATTTGCACCCTGAAAAAGAAAAGAAATTAGCTTAGATTTTAATATATAAAAATATTTTCTCTTTTTTCTCTTCTCTTTTTTCTTAATTTAAAACAATTAAAAAAGAAATAATGGCTAAAGTTACAGGTAAAGTTGCTCAAATAATTGGTCCGGTGATAGATGTTGAATTCGCTACAGGTTCAGACCTTCCTAGACTATTTGATTCTCTAGAGATTCATAGAAAAGATGGCTCTATTCTAGTACTAGAAGTAGAACAGCATATTGGTGAAGATACAGTTCGTTGTATTGCAATGGATTCTACAGATGGTTTAAGTAGAGGTTATGAAGTAGTTGCTACTGGTAGTCCGATTCAAATGCCAATTGGAGATGATATTTATGGTAGACTTTTTAATGTAACAGGTAATGCAATTGATGGTTTAGGTGACTTACCTAAAGAAGGTAAAGATGGTTTACCAATTCATAGACAAGCACCAAAATTTGAAGAATTATCAACTTCAACAGAAGTTTTATTTACGGGTATTAAAGTAATAGATTTGATTGAACCTTATGCAAAAGGTGGTAAAATTGGTTTATTTGGTGGTGCTGGTGTTGGTAAAACAGTATTGTTGATGGAATTGATTAATAATATAGCCAAAGGTCATGGTGGTCTTTCAGTATTTGCAGGAGTAGGAGAGCGAACAAGAGAAGGAAATGACTTACTAAGAGAAATGTTAGAATCTGGTATTATTAAATATGGGGATGATTTTATGCACTCTGTGGAAGAAGGCGGATGGGATTTATCTAAAGTAGATAAGGCTGGTATGAGAGACTCTAAAGCAACTTTCGTATTTGGACAAATGAACGAACCTCCAGGGGCTCGTGCACGTGTTGCATTATCAGGATTAACTATTGCTGAGTATTTTCGTGATGGTTCTGGTGACGGCCAAGGTAAAGATGTATTGTTCTTTGTTGATAATATTTTCCGTTTTACACAAGCGGGTTCTGAAGTATCAGCCTTATTAGGTCGTATGCCTTCTGCAGTAGGTTATCAACCAACATTAGCTACAGAAATGGGAGCAATGCAAGAGCGTATTACTTCAACTAAAACAGGTTCTATTACATCTGTACAAGCAGTTTATGTACCTGCAGATGATTTAACAGATCCTGCACCTGCTACAACATTTGCTCACTTAGATGCAACTACTGTATTGTCTCGTAAGATCGCTGAATTGGGTATTTATCCTGCAGTAGACCCGTTAGATTCTACATCAAGAATTTTGACAGCAGAAATTTTAGGTGATGATCATTATACTTGTGCACAGAATGTAAAAGAATTGTTACAACGGTATAAAGAATTACAAGATATTATTGCCATTTTAGGAATGGAAGAATTGAGTGAAGAAGATAAATTAGTAGTATATAGAGCACGTAAAGTACAACGTTTCTTATCTCAACCTTTCCATGTAGCAGAACAATTTACTGGTATTCCTGGAGTCTTGGTTGATATTAAAGACACGATTAAAGGTTTTAATATGATTATGGCTGGTGAGTTAGATCATTTGCCAGAAGCAGCATTCAATTTAAAAGGGACTATACAAGAATCTATAGAAGCTGGTGAAAAAATGTTAGCAGAAGCGTAAAATTAGTATATAGCTGTTTGGTCATTAGTCTTTAGAATAGATTGTTGTAATAATATTTTGAAAATTTATAATGTTTAAATTTGAGGAATTAAAAGTTTATCAAAAAAGTCTAGATATCATTGATGAGATTTATGACTTAACAGAGAAATTCCCTAAAAATGAAGCATTTATTTTAACTGCTCAATTATTAAGAGCTGTAAATTCTATAGCACTAAATATTGCGGAAGGAGCAAATAGTACAGATAAAGTGTTTAATAATCATCTTAGAATTTCAGGTGATTCATTAAAAGAATGTATTGTTTGTTTGACAATTGCAAGGAGAGTAATTATATAAATGAAAGTGAAGAGAATAAATTAAGAGAAGATTTTTTGGTCATTGCAAAAATGATTACAAATCTTAGAAAATATCTAAATAAATAACATCTTTTTTTAAGGTCTAATACTAAAGACCAAAGATTAAAGACTAAAGACCAAATTATGTTATTAGAAATTGTATCACCAGAAGCTATATTATTTAGTGGAGAAGTAGACTCTGTTGCTGTACCAGGTGTTAATGGTGAGTTCCAGATGCTAAATGATCATGCTCCTATAGTGTCCTTATTAAAAGAAGGTGTGGTTAAAATTCAAGGTACTTTTCAAATTGATGAAGCATTTCAAGATAAATTCTCTAAAGGAGATAAAGGTGAAACCTTGCTATCAATTAATTCAGGGACTATAGAATTAAAAGAAAACAAGATTATCATTTTAGCAGATTAATAATTCTTTTAGATAAAGTCAAAAAAATATATAGCGTCAGGTTTAACCTTGACGCTTTTTTTTATGTCTTTAGGTTTTATTTAGATTTTAGACTTATATTTACCTATATTAATCCATAAAAATTATAAAATGTTATGAGAAAAAAAATTATTTTATTAATGGTAATATCTATTGTTGCCATAAATGCAAATGCTCAATTTGGTAAAATATTGAGTAAAACAAAAAATATTGAAGCTGGTAAGAAGTTAG
>JAJRPL010000442.1 GCA_024280815.1 Bacteroidota bacterium | reverse complement strand
TTCAGTTACCATTCAAAAACTTGACCCGTATATCAATATTGATCCAGGGACTCTGAATCCGTATGAACATGGTGAGTGTTATGTAACTAATGATGGTGCAGAAACCGATTTAGATTTAGGTCATTATGAACGTTTTTTAAACATCCCTACTTCACAAGCTAATAATGTAACTACAGGTAGAATTTACCAATCGGTTATCGATAAAGAACGTCGTGGCGATTTTTTAGGAAAAACTGTTCAAGTAATTCCCCACATTACCAATGAGATTAAAGAACGTGTTCAACTACTCGGAAAAACTGGAAAATTTGATATTGTAATCACTGAAATTGGAGGTACCGTTGGTGATATTGAATCTTTACCATATATTGAGGCTGTACGTCAATTAGAATGGGAGTTAGGCAAAGAAAATGCAATTGTAATTCACTTAACCTTAATACCTTACCTAGCTGCCGCTGGAGAATTAAAAACAAAACCCACACAACATTCTGTTAAGATGTTAATGCAAAGTGGTGTAAACCCTGATGTTTTAGTTTGTAGAACTGAACATCATTTATCTGAAGGTATTAAAAGAAAGTTAGCCTTGTTTTGTAATGTAAAACAAGAAGATGTCATTGAATCAATTGATGCAGATACTATTTATGATGTACCTATTTTTATGCAAAATGAAGGTTTAGATAAAGTAGTATTAAAAAAATTAAACCTTAATGCTGATACAGAGCCAGATTTAAGTAAATGGAATGATTTTTTAAGCAAACATAAAAATCCAAAACATACTGTAGAAATTGGTTTGGTAGGTAAATATGTTGAATTGAAAGATGCTTACAAATCTATCTCTGAAGCTTTTATTCATGCAGGTTCTTCACAAGAAATTAAAGTGAATATACATTGGATTCATTCAGAAGAATTAACTCCAACTAACGCAGCTAACAAATTAAAAAACCTTCACGGAGTTTTGGTTGCTCCCGGTTTTGGTGAACGTGGTATTGAAGGTAAAATTTTTGCAGTTAAGTTTGTCAGAGAAAATAAAATTCCTTTTTTAGGAATCTGTTTAGGTATGCAAATGGCTGTCATAGAATTTGCTAGAAATGTAGTAGGCTTAAAAGATGCCAACTCTACTGAAATGAATAAAACCACAAACGCTCCTGTAATTAGTTTAATGGAAGAACAAAAAAACATTTCAAATATGGGAGGTACTATGCGTTTAGGAGCATGGGACTGTAAATTAGATAAAAACTCTAAAGTTCATGATGCTTATCAATCTGAACTAATTAGTGAACGCCATAGACATCGCTATGAATTTAATAATGACTTCCTAGATAAAATTACAAATGCTGGAATGAAAATTTCTGGTATAAACCCAAAAACCAATTTAGTTGAAATTATTGAGATACCTGACCATCCTTGGTTTGTAGGTGTACAATACCATCCTGAATATAAGAGTACGGTATTGAACCCTCATCCTCTATTTGTAACTTTTATTAAAGCATGTTTAGACAATTCATAACACCTAACTAATCTTTAATTAACTCAAAAATTCTTAGTATTTTTGCAATCTAATTTTGAAGCAAGTATATGTTTAATAATTTAAGTGAAAAACTAGACAAAGCCATTCATGTTTTAAAAGGGCATGGGCAAATAACCGAAATAAACGTAGCAGAGACATTAAAGGAAGTCCGAAGAGCTTTGTTAGATGCCGATGTTAATTATAAAATTGCAAAAGATTTTACCAGTCGTGTAAAAGAAAAAGCATTAGGACAAAATGTACTGACTACTTTAAACCCTGGTCAGTTATTGGTTAAAATCGTTAAAGACGAGTTGACTGAATTGATGGGTGGCGAGACCGTTGGCTTAAACCTTAAAGGCTCTCCTACTATTATTTTAATGTCTGGTTTACAAGGTTCTGGTAAAACTACTTTTTCTGGAAAGTTGGCAAACTATCTAAAAAATAAAAAATCTAAAAATGTATTATTGGTGGGTTGCGATGTGTATAGACCTGCTGCCATCAATCAATTGAGAGTTGTTGGTGAACAAATAGATGTTGAAGTTTATGCCGAAGAAGATAATAAAAACCCTGTTGAAATTGCTCAAAATGCATTAAAACACGCCAAGTCTAAAGGTAAAAATGTTGTTATCATTGATACTGCTGGTCGTTTAGCCGTTGATGAAGAAATGATGACAGAAATTTCAAACATCCACAAAGCTATACAACCACAAGAAACTTTATTTGTGGTTGATTCAATGACAGGACAAGATGCTGTAAATACCGCAAAAGCATTTAATGATATTCTAAATTTTGAAGGTGTTATCTTAACTAAACTAGATGGTGATACTCGTGGTGGTGCAGCTTTATCTATTAAATCTGTTGTAAATAAACCTATAAAATTTATTGGTACTGGCGAGAAAATGGAAGCTATTGATGTATTCCATCCAGATCGTATGGCCGATCGTATTTTAGGAATGGGTGATGTCATTTCTTTGGTAGAAAGAGCCCAAGAACAATACGATGAAGAAGAAGCTAGAAAAATTCAAAAGAAAATAGCCAAAAACCAATTCGGATTTGATGACTTCTTAAAACAGATTCAGCAAATCAAGAAAATGGGGAACATGAAAGATTTGGTTGGTATGATTCCTGGTGTTGGTAAAGCAATGAAAGATGTTGATATTGATGATGATGCCTTTAAAGGAATTGAAGCCATTATCCACTCCATGACACCTACTGAAAGAAGTAAGCCTGTAACCATAAACGCAAGTAGAAAAAAACGAATAGCTAGGGGTTCTGGCACATCAGTTCAAGAAGTAAATCAACTCATGAAACAATTTAATCAGATGAGCAAAATGATGAAAATGATGCAAGGTGGTGGTGGTAAACGTATGATGCAAATGATGAAGGGAATGAAATAATCCCCATTGTCCTACGGACATTTCCCCAAAGGGGAAAAATTATACTTATAAGTTAAAATGCCAACTGAATATTGAAAATATGATACTACTCGACGGAAAAGCAACCTCTAATCAAATTAAAGAGGAAATAGCAATTGCTGTTACCAAACGTAAAGCTCTTGGCAAAAAAATTCCTCACCTTGCTGCGGTTTTAGTTGGTAATGATGGTGCGAGTATGACGTATGTAAACAGCAAAGTAAAATCATGCGAAGTAGCAGGTTTTAAATCGACCTTAATCGAATTAGATGCAAACACTTCTGAAGACATATTACTCAATGAGATAAACAAACTCAATACCAATGACGATATTGATGGTTTTATCGTCCAGTTACCATTACCAAAACACATTGACGAGCAAAAGGTAATCATGGCTGTACATCCTGATAAAGATGTAGACGGATTCCATCCGACAAACGTTGGGAGAATGGCATTAGACTTACCTGCTTTTCTATCGGCTACTCCCTACGGAATTTTAGAATTATTAGAACGCTATAATATAGAAACTAGTGGTAAACATGCCGTTATCATTGGTAGAAGTCATATTGTTGGTAGACCCATGAGTATTTTACTCAGTCAAAAAAGAACAGTCGGTAATGCCACAGTAACTGTTGCTCATAGTAGAACTAAAAATTTAAAAGAAATTACGTTACAAGCAGATATTATTATTGCAGCTTTGGGTATTCCTGAATTTTTAACTGGTGACATGGTCAAAGACGATGTTGTTATTGTTGATGTTGGAATTACTAGAGTTGATGATACAACAAAAAAAAGAGGCTATCGTTTGGCTGGTGATGTTCATTTTAAAAGTGTGAGTAAAAAAGCAAGTTATATTACGCCTGTACCTGGTGGAGTTGGACCAATGACCATTGCAATGCTCTTAAAAAACACCTTGTTGGCTTGTGAAAATAAAGATATTGCCAACTGAGATTAGAGACTTATTTATCGTCAATTTTATTCCAAATGTCTAGGTAAATTTTCCAATCATCATCCACTTTCTTCCAAACAATTACATACTTTCCTTTAAAAGGATAAACATCTTTTTTACGGCTTGAACTTCCTTGGTAATAGCCATAATCGTAAGCATAATCATCAATTACTTTTATTTCTTTAGGTGTAACCTTATGAGATAATATTATTGTTCCTTTGGGTAGTACCCACTTATTCTTAATTGCTTTGTGCCCTACAATAATATCTGCCCCCTCAGGAAATATCTTACCATCTTTACTATAAAACGAAGTCAATTTATCATAATCCGCATCTACATAAGCTTTAGAAAAAGCCTTAATATTCACTAATATTTTATTAATATCCTCTCCATTACCTGAATATTCTTGAGCATTAATACTAAAACTAAAAAGTAATAAGAGTAAGGTGCTTTTAATTTGTAATCGTAACATAATACAATAATTTAATTTATAGTCGTAAAAGTTAATTCAACTAACAATAACTTCATGTAAAATTACAAATTAAACCAACTCACATTATTCCAAACCTCATATTTAGCAAAACTTTAACCCTTGTTATTTTACCTTATAAATAGCGAATTAGTTGTTATTTATTTTAAATTTGCACAGCAAAATCATTGACTAATGAATCTCCAAAACACATTAAATTCTACCGTAAAAAAAGGCTTACTAGAACTTTACAAAGCCGAAATTGACACTGTTGATTTTCAAGCCACACGTAAAGACTTTGAAGGCGACATTACTATTGTAGTTTTTTCCTTTTTAAAAGTAATTAAAGGAAATCCTGTTGAAATAGGAAATAACTTAGGTAAATACCTAGTAGAAAATGTAACTGAAATTGTAAATTTTAATGTGGTAAAAGGCTTTTTAAACTTGGTTTTTAGTGATGCCTATTTCTTAACTAATTTTAAAGAAATTTACAATACTGATAATTTCGGATTTGTCTCCGCTACAGCTGATGACAAATCGGTTATGGTAGAGTATTCCTCACCTAACACCAACAAACCTTTACACTTAGGGCATATTCGAAATAATTTATTGGGTTATTCGGTTAGTGAAATCATTAAAGCTTCTGGTAAAAAAGTATATAAAACACAAATTATTAATGATAGAGGTATCCATATCTGTAAAAGTATGCTGGCTTGGCAACGTTATGGTAATGAAGAAACTCCTGAAAGTACAGGTCTAAAAGGTGATAAATTAGTTGGCAATTACTATGTTAAATTTGACCAAGAATATAAAAAAGAAGTTTTAGATTTAATAGCCAAAGGTTATACTGAAGATGAAGCCAAAAAGCAAGCTCCACTCCTACTTGAAGCACAACAAATACTTATAAAATGGGAAGCTGGAGATACTGAAGTAGTTGATTTATGGAAAAAAATGAATCAATGGGTCTATGACGGCTTTGAAAAAACATATACTGCTTTAGGTGTTGATTTTGATAAAAATTATTACGAAAGTGAAACTTATTTATTGGGTAAGGATGTGGTTGAAAATGGATTAAAAAATGGCGTGTTTTTCAAAAAAGAAGACAGCTCAGTTTGGATAGATTTGACTGATGAAGGTTTAGATGAAAAAATTGTACTCCGTTCTGATGGAACTGCAGTTTATATGACGCAAGACATTGGTACTGCTATA
>JAJRPL010000441.1 GCA_024280815.1 Bacteroidota bacterium | reverse complement strand
TTAGTGAAATTTGTGTCAATTTATTTAATCCAGAATTTAATACATAGTTTTAACTACATTTGAAATCAATAAAAAACCGTTCAATTAATAAATGAAAGTTTGTATCGCCGAAAAGCCAAGTGTAGCCAGAGAAATTGCCACAGTATTAGGGGCAAAAACAAAGCGTGACGGTTATTTTGAAGGTAATGGTTATGCGGTTACTTATACTTTCGGGCATTTATGTACCTTATTAGAACCAAAAGATTATAAACCGCATTGGAAAAGCTGGGATTTAAACAATCTACCCATGTTGCCTGATAAGTTTGAAACTAAGGTAACTACTAACCAAGGTATACAAAAACAATTTAACACCATTAAGAGTTTATTAGATAAAGCAGAAGTTGTTATTAATTGTGGGGATGCTGGTCAAGAAGGAGAATTGATTCAGCGTTGGGTCATCAATCAAGCTAATTATAATGGAGAAGTGCAACGTCTGTGGATTTCTTCTTTGACAACCGAAGCGATAAAAGAAGGCTTTAAAAATTTAAAACCTTCAAAAGATTATGATAATCTATACTATGCTGGCTTTTCTCGTGCCATTTGTGATTGGCTGTTAGGTTTGAATGCCACACGATTATACACTGTTAAACACGGTGGGTACAAACAGGTGTTATCCGTTGGTAGAGTGCAAACACCAACGTTAGCGATGTTGGTGAATCGCTTTAAAGAGATTGAAAATTTTAAGCCTCAACCCTATTGGGAGTTGCAGACTACCTATAAAAAAACATTGTTTAGTTATGAAGATGGTCGTTTTTTAAAAAAAGAAGATGGAGAGCTTTTGGCTACTAAAGTAAAAGAAAGTGATTTTACAATCACCAGTGTTAGTAAGAAGAAAGGTAAGGAGTATGCTCCTAAGTTATTTGATTTGACAGGTTTGCAAGTGTATTGCAATACAAAGTTTGGCTTTACAGCCGATGAGACTTTAAAAATGGTTCAAAAATTGTACGAATCAAAAGTGGTGACGTATCCTAGAGTTGATACGACTTTTTTACCAAATGATGTATACCCTAAAGTAAAAGGAATACTCAATAAATTAACAAATTACAGCACTTTAACTAAAGTGTTGCTTGATAAAAAAATAAAGAAATCATCTCGGGTGTTTAATGATAAGAAAGTAACCGATCACCATGCTATAATCCCTACAGGATTGCAATCTAAATTGCAATACAATCAACAGCTTATTTATGATATTATTTGTAAACGCTTTATTGCTGTTTTTTATGAGGATTGTGATATTTCAAGAACTACGGTAACTGGTGAAGCAGCAAAAGTAGTCTTTAAAACCTCAGGAAAAGAAATAGTAAAGAAAGGATGGCGAGTAGTATTTGAAGGAGCTTCAACAGATGATGACGAATCAGTATCAGAAATTTTACCAAATTTCACTAAAGGAGAGTCTGGACCACATGAACCTTCATTTTTAGAGAAAGAAACCAAACCGCCACGTAATTATACTGAGGCAACGTTGCTAAGAGCCATGGAAACCGCAGGCAAGCAAGTTGATGACGATGAAATGCGAGAGCTGATGAAAGAAAATGGTATTGGCAGACCATCAACACGAGCCAGTATTATAGAAACGTTGTTTAGACGTAAATATGTAGTCCGTAAAAAGAAGTTATTGATTCCGACACAAACAGGTATTCAATTGATTGATACCATTCAGAATGAATTGTTAAAATCGGCTGAATTGACTGGGCAATGGGAGAAAAAATTAAAAGAGATTGAGCAAGGCACATATAAAGCAGGTGCTTTTATAAAGGACATGAAACGAATGGTTGACCAATTGGTCTATGAAGTAAGAAGTGAAAAATCTGACACAAAAATATCGCACACAACTTCAAAAGACAAACCCATAGCTAAAAAGAAATCTGTTAAAAAAGGAATTGTAAATCAGACTTGTCCACAATGTAAGAAAGGTCAATTGCTTAAAGGTAAAACTGCTTATGGCTGTAGTGAATACAAGAACAACTGTAGTTTTAAATTGCCTTTTTCTTTTTATGGGAAAAAGATTTCTGAAAATCAATACCTCCGTTTGTTACAAAAAGGAGCAACGGTAAACTTAAAAGGATTTGCTACTGATACTGGTAAAAAAGAAGGTTCTTTAGTTTTTGATGCTAATTTTAATCTAGTTTTACAAGCTAAACCTACTAAGTTTCAAAAACCTAGTAGATCTTTAGACGCAATTATTTGCCCAAAATGTAAAAAAGGAACTATTCTCAAAGGCAAAACAGCGTATGGATGTAGTGCTTACAAAGAAGGTTGTGATTTTAGATTTAGTTTCGATAAAATTAGAGAAAAAGCCAATGGAAAGCCATTGACTAAAGAATTGGTGATAAGATTATTAAGTGATTTTCAATAATTTGCATACCATTTAAAACGTAGTGTTTACGAAGTGAAGCGTTTGAATATATAGAGATTTCTCGTCACTCGTTCCTCGTTCCTCATTCTGTCGAAATGACATGGTAACTAAATCTTCACCAACTCCTGACCCCTTAGTAAATCTTCAATAGTTTCTCTTTGACGAATTAGATAGCCTTTACCACCTTTAACCAATACTTCTGCAGGTCTGTATCGTGAATTGTAGTTGGAAGCCATTGAAAAGCAATAGGCTCCAGCATTTTTAATGGTTAAGACATCACCTTCTGAAATCTCTGAAATTTGTCGGTTGACACCAAAAGTATCAGTTTCGCAAATATAACCAACAACAGTATAGAAGCGTTTTTTTCCTTTAGGATTAGATAAGTTTTCAATATGATGATACGCATCATAAAACATCGGTCTAATAAAGTGGTTTAATCCGCTATCAATACTTGCAAATACAGTAGATGTTGTTTGTTTTACTACATTTACATTCACTAAAAACTGTCCTGCTTCACTTACTAAAAACTTACCCGGCTCAAACATTAAGGTTAAGTCTCTGCCAAAAGTCTTACAAAAATCATTAAAACGTTTTGAGAGTTTTTTGCCTAATTCTTCAATATCGGTTTGTATGTCTCCTTCTTTATAAGGCACTTTAAATCCGCTACCAAAATCAATAGATTCTAAATTCTTAAAAGTTGCTGCGGCATCAAATAAAATTTCTGTTGCACGTAAAAAGGCATCTACATCATAAATATCAGAACCTGTATGCATATGCACTCCTGTTATGAGCATTCCTGTGTTTTCAACAACGCGATGAATGTGTGGCAATTGGTGGATTGAAATTCCGAACTTAGAATCAATATGACCTACAGAAATTTTACTATTTCCACCCGCCATCACATGAGGGTTCATACGTACACAAACAGGAACTTTTGGGTATTTTTGCCCGAATTGCTCTAAGATAGAAAGGTTGTCAATATTGATTTGAGCACCTAATTTCATGGCTTGTTCTAATTCTTCTAAAGACACACCATTTGGTGTAAATAAGATATCTTTTGGGTTGTAACCAGCTTTTAAACCTAATTGAACTTCTTGCACAGAAACGGTATCTAACCCTGCATTTAAGTTTTTAAAAAGCTGTAAAACATTAACATTAGACAATGCTTTAACGGCATAATTAATTTTTAAGTTTTTTACACTAGAAAATGCCGTAACCATGCGATTGTACTGCGACTCAATCTTGTCAGCATCATAAACATATAACGGACTTTCGTATTTTTTTACTAATGATAATAAAAGGTTTCTATCCATGGGTTCTTTCTATTGTGAAGCGGTAAAAGTAAGTAACCACATTTAATCTCAAAAACTTTTTTAAAAATAATAACAAAATGATGAGATTTGTTGTAAAAATAAATCTGTAAACGGCTATATTTTTTTATATTTCAAAGCGGTTATCTCAGCAATTTTAACAATCACTTCCACTGCTTTTTGCATAGATTCTACAGGTACATATTCATAACGACCATGAAAATTATGACCACCGGCAAATATATTAGGGCAGGGCAACCCTTTGTAAGAAAGCTGAGAACCATCCGTACCACCTCTAATAGCCTTTATTAATGGTTTAATACCTACATCCTTCATGGCTTCTTCTGCGATATCAACAATGTGCATTACAGGTTCAATTTTTTCACGCATATTGTAATATTGATCTTTGATTTCTACTTCAATCAAATCTTGACCTAACATTGCATTGATACTGTCAGCTATTTTTTGAAAATCAACCTTACGTTGTTCAAACAGTTTCATATCATGATCTCTAATAATATAGTGAAGCTCTGTTTTTTCAACTTCACCTTTTAGGGTATGTAGATGGTAAAAGCCTTCATAACCTTCCGTTTCTTGTGGAATTTCATTCTTTGGTAATGCTGCAATAAAATCACTAGCTATCAACATTGAATTGATCATTTTACCTTTGGCATAGCCAGGATGTACAATTTTTCCGTTAATGGTAACTTTAGCTCCTGCGGCATTAAAATTTTCATATTCTAATTCGCCTATTTGACTACCATCCATTGTGTATGCCCAATCGGCTCCAAATTTTTCAACATCAAATAAATGAGCTCCTTTGCCAACTTCTTCATCAGGAGTAAAAGCTACTTTAATTTCGCCATGTTTAATTTCAGGATGCTGAATTAAATATTCCATGGCTGTGATAATTTCTGTAATACCAGCTTTATCATCAGCTCCTAAAAGAGTAGTGCCGTCTGTTGTAATTAAGGTTTGTCCTTTATATAATAATAAATCTTCAAAATAATCAGGTGATAATACAATGTTTTCTTCTTTATTTAATACAATATCCTTCCCATTATAATTTTTATGAATTTGAGGATTCACATTCGTGCCTGAATAATCTGGGCTGGTATCAATATGTGAAATAAAACCTATGGTGGGTACTTGATGATTAACGTTACTTGGTAAAGTTGCCATGATATAGCAATTATCATCTAAAGTAATGTTTTTCATTCCAATACGTTCTAAATCTTCAACTAAAACTTTAGCTAAATTCCATTGTTTTTCTGTGCTCGGAAAACCTGGGTTTTCAGGGTCTGACTGTGTGTCGATAGTAATGTATTTGACAAATCTGTCAATAATGTGTTGCATATTTTTAATTTGGTTATTCTAATAATTTGATACCATCAAATATTTCTATAGACTCACATAGACGCTTATCTACGTTATCTTTTCCATAAACTTTTGAAGTCAATTGAATGTACTCATCAACATTAGTTTTGATAAATACTTGTAAATACTGATACGGATAACCAGAGTGTTGTCCAACGGAAAGATTAAAATAACTAGGGCTGCTTTTAAATTTCCCGAAACCACTCTTAATTACTTTCAAGTGTTCTTTGATTCTAAGTGAATCGTTGATATTATTTGCAAAGGTATCATCTAAATTTAACTCTCCTTGATTCCATGAAATATTGAGAAGATAGGTTTTAGTTAGTCTTTTTGTGGTATCAGCAGAGTGAATTTCAGAAGAATATTCATCATAATACAGATTTGTTTTCCAGTTTTTAGGTATATCTATCTTGAAATTTTTCAAGAAATCTTTATATTCTTTAAGTTCTGAAAGGTTTGTTGATTTTTCACAATCGAATTCTTTGTCTAGTATGCTGCTTTGACAACTAACAAGACTAATAGTAATAAGTATGATGATGAGATTTTTCACTAGGGATTATTTTATTAATTATTAGTTACTTTTTTATTGTTTGTTTAAAAGCATTTTTCCAATTTTTTGATCACCTGCCAACCATGCAAAATTCTTGTTTACAAAGCGAATGGTATAAAAGGCAGAATCACTGACTTTTTTCCATGAATTACCACCATCGTTAGAAAATGAAATTCCTGTTGTGCCTACGGCAAACAACTCTTTTCCGTTAGTGTTAGGTACGTATTGCACACAACTTTTATAACCTGGTTCTTTACCATCAGCAATTAATTTCCAAGTTTTACCACCATCTTTAGTAATGGCTTTATTGCTTTTATTAGTTGCTTTATCGTTCCAATTTCCGCCAAATATAATTCCATTCTTTGAATCAAAAAAATCAACACTAAAAATTCCAGTCATTTCATCACCTTGAACAATAGGTGTGTTATAGACTGACCATGTTTCTCCCATATCTGGACTGTAAAGAACTCTAGCATGTTTTCCGCCAGTTACTAACCATACATTTTTATCATGTATTGAAATATTACTATTACTAGCAGCAAAAGCAG
Source organism: Bacteroidota bacterium (assembly GCA_024280815.1). Lineage (GTDB taxonomy): Bacteria > Bacteroidota > Bacteroidia > Flavobacteriales > Flavobacteriaceae > Aureibaculum. The sequence goes on along the minus strand of JAJRPL010000441.1, from coordinate 3,170 downwards.
CTTCGCCTTCTTTTATTTTTGGTAAATTCTCACATGAAATTTTTTGCCAAGTAGAACCTCCGTCTTTTGTTAGAATTATAGATAAGCAATCCTCTGTGGGGTCTCCCATTGCAATTCCGTTTTGTTCATCAAAAAACGCCATTGCATCATAAAATATGTTGTCATGCTTTTCTATATAAACAATTTTTAACTCTCCTTCATCATACTTATACAATAGTGCAGGGTTGCCAATACTCAGCATAAAAATATTCTTTGTATTTGAAGCGATAGCTCTAAAGTGAGGAGTGATAGTATCATAAAAAACTTTTTTGTCTTTTGTGTTTTTTAATGAAGGTAGCATCAATCCGAGGTAACCGTCAGAAGTTGCATAAAATAGGCTAGAATCTTTCATTGCTTCAATAGCTCTAATACTTGAATTTTCAATGGTAACTTCCTCAATTTTTACTGAAGTAAATTCTCTTGGTGTAGTATTATTTCTAGATTTAGACTTTAGCTGACAAGAAAAAAGAGCTAGAGAACTAGCGAATAAAAAAACAAGAAATTTTAGGTTCATTTTAAATGAATGTATTAGTTTTATCAAAAGTTAAATATAGGTGATTTATTCAATACCAACCTATAAGATTTTATGCAAATTTCACCCAATAAAAAATAAGAATTCAAATATAATGAAAGCATTAGTAATTTCTGGTGGAGGTAGTAAAGGTGCATTTGCGGGAGGTGTAGCACAGTACCTAATCAACGAAAAAAAGAAGGATTATGATTTACTAATAGGCACATCTACAGGTAGTTTGTTGATAACACACTTGGCATTGGGTAAATTAGACGAATTAGAAAAACTATATACCAATGTAAACCAGCGGACCATATTTAGTAACAATCCGTTTGTTGTAAAAACGGTACATGGCGAAAAAGTCGTAAGTGTTAATCATTTAAATACGATGTGGAATTTTGTTAATGGAAGAAAAACTTTTGGTGAAAGTAAAAATTTAAGAAAGTTTATCAAAAGGAATATTAAAGAAGAATATTTTAATCAAATCCGAAATTCAGATAAAGAAATAGTGGTTACGGTTTCAAATTTAACCACCAATCAAGTAGAATATAAATCGATAAACGATTGTAATAATTCAGATTTTGCAGATTGGATTTGGGGCTCATGTAATTATGTGCCATTTATGAGCTTGCTAAGAAAAAACGGGTATGAATACGCTGATGGAGGCTTTGGATGTTTAGTACCAATAAGAGAAGCAATATTGAGAGGAGCTACAGAGGTAGATGCTATTATTTTAGAGACAGAGGTCACTAAATTTAACAGATTACCTTCTAAAAATCCGTTTGCCTTATTGGGTAATGTTTTTGCTTTTATGTTAGATCATGTAGAGCGACATAATGTTACTATTGGTAAGCTGCAAGCAAAATATAGCAATGTAAAATTGAATTTATATTATACACCAACAGTGCTCACAACCAATTCATTGATTTTTAATAAAAAATTAATGACTAAATGGTGGAAGTACGGCTATAGACATGCAAAAAAGCAGCAGTTAGAAATGAATAAGTTGAAAGATTAAGCAATCAGTTTAATTTGACTTGTCATTCCTGTTCCGAGGCTTTGGGAGCTGGAATATAGAAAAGTTTCCCTCTGGTTATTAAAAATAATAGTTGCTATAAGAATTATAGTTTTGAAGATAAATTAAATAAAACAAAATTATTTTACGTTTTATTAGGATAAGAAAAAAATTATTTGAAATATTTGTAGTGTAAAACAAAGAACAATGAATTTTATTCAAAATCATCATCATTTTCACAAACACGCTTAAGCGAGTTGAAAATGTATTGAATAAAAATAATATATATTTTAAAACCGTTTGAGCTAATCAAACGGTTTTTTTATTTTATAAAATCGAAATGATATGCTCAACTTAAAAAAATAATTAAAAATGAGTAAACTAAAAATAGCCATTCAGAAATCAGGAAGATTAAATCAAGACTCTCTACAGTTATTAAAAGACTGCGGTATTTCTATAGACAATGGTAAAGATCAATTAAAGGCTGTAGCTCGTAATTTTCCTTTAGAGGTGTTATATTTACGAAATGGAGATATTCCTCAATATTTAAAAGATGGTGTGGTTGATATTGCCATTATCGGAGAAAATGTTTTGTTTGAAAAAGGAGAAGGAATTCAAATAATAGAAAAATTAGGTTTTTCTAAATGTAAAGTATCGATTGCAGTACCAAATAATTTTGAATACAATTCATTTCAAGATTTACAAGGAAAAAGGATAGCAACATCTTATCCTAATACAGTGAAAACGTATTTAGATAAAAATAATATTCAAGCTGAATTGCATATTATCAATGGTTCGGTTGAAATTGCACCAAATATAGGCTTGGCTGATGCTATTTGCGATATTGTCTCTAGCGGAAGTACCTTATTTAAAAATAATTTAAAAGAGACAGAGGTTCTTTTTAAGAGTGAAGCGGTTTTGGCTGTAACACCCAATATATCAGATGTTAAAGCCGAATTACTGAGTAAATTACAATTTAGGATAAAGTCAGTATTACGAGCTAGAGGTTCAAGATACGTATTGTTTAACGCTCCAAATAAAAAAATTGAAGCTTTTATTGAATTATTACCAGGTATGCGAAGTCCGACTATATTACCTTTAGCAGAAGAAGGATGGAGTTCGATTCATACCGTAATTGATAAGGATAAGTTTTGGAACATGATTGACGAACTTAAAAAATTAGGAGCAGAAGGAATCTTGGTTTGCCCAATAGAAAAAATGGTGTTGTAAATCCCCAGCCAGCCTCCCAAAGAGGAGGAGTTAAAGAGATAATCACATGAATAAAATATACAATCCCAAACAAGAAAATTGGTCTAAAATATTAAAGAGGCCCACAGCAACAGTAGATGACATTGAAGCAACAGTTACTGAAATTTTCAATGAAATAAAGCAAGAAGGTGATGTTGCTATCAGAAAATATACCAGCAAATTTGATGCTGTTGATTTGGAGTGCATGTTAGTTTCTAAAGCTGAATTAGAAGATAAAGCAAATATACTATCTGAAGAATTAAAACAAGCTATTCAATTAGCAAAAAATAATATTGAAAAATTTCATAAAGCTCAACAAACCACTAAAATAGAAGTAGAAACGATAGAAGGTGTACA
>JAJRPL010000440.1 GCA_024280815.1 Bacteroidota bacterium | reverse complement strand
TAGTGAAATTTCTGAGCTATTAAATAATAGCAAACGAACTGTTGAAACACATCGATTCAATCTGATGAAAAAAATGAATGTAAAAAACCTAATTGAACTTGCAGCAAAAGCATCTAAATACAATTTAAATTGATTTTTTGCCTCTAAATTTTCAAAAAAGGTCGTCAATTAAAATAGATCTTATAAATACAACCCTCATTTTTATAAATAATACTACGTATTAATACGTATTTTTTTGTATTTTTGTACCCAGAATTCTTTCTTTATTTAACTCGGATTATGTAATAGGTTTCCTAATGTATAAAACAAGATTAAGATTCTTTAAAAATTGAAAACGAATGTATGGCTGTTAAAAATTCTTATAAAACTACTTGTTCTTATTGTGGCACTGGTTGTGGTATTATTGTAAATAAAGATGCTCAGGGTGGCCTAACTGTAGAAGGAGATTCTAACTACCCTGTAAATAAAGGTATGCTTTGCTCAAAAGGTATGAATTTAAACTACGTAGTTCAGAATACAGAAGATAGAATTTTACATCCTGAAATGCGATGGAGTAGAAATCACCCTATGCAGCAAGTTACTTGGGATACTGCCATAGAAAGAGCTGCTGCAGTTTTTAAATCTATTATAAATAAACATGGTCCAGATAGTGTAGGGTTTTACGTGTCAGGGCAATGCTTAACAGAAGAATACTATATTCTAAATAAATTGACCAAAGGGTTTTTGGGTACAAATAATATTGATACGAATTCAAGACTCTGTATGAGTTCTGCTGTAGTTGGTTATAAGAAAACTGTTGGAGAAGATTCAGTACCTATTTCTTATGAAGATATTGAATTGGCTGATTGTTTTTTAATTGCTGGTGCCAACCCTGCTTGGTGTCATCCTATTTTATTTAGACGTCTAGAAAAACATAAAGAAGAGAATTCTAATGTTAAAATTATTGTTGTTGATCCCAGAAAAACACAAACTACTTCAATTGCTGATTTACATTTACAAATTATACCAGGAACGGATGTCACTTTACATAATGCCATCGCTAGATGCCTAATTGAAGATGATAAAATTGATATTGAATTCATTAAAAATCATACCGTAGATTTTGACTCCGTAAAAGAACTAGCATTAAACACTAGTTTAAAACAAGCCGCAGAAATTTGTGGAATTACCATAGAAGAAATTAAAACTGCTGCTAGCTATATTGGTGATGCCAAAGGTTTTATTAGTATGTGGACTATGGGCTTAAACCAAAGTGTTATAGGTGTAGATAAAAATGTTTCATTAATTAACTTGTCTTTATTAACTGGACAAATTGGGAAGCCAGGTTCTGGTCCTTTTTCATTAACAGGGCAGCCAAATGCTATGGGAGGACGCGAAGTGGGTGGTATGGCGAATTTATTGGCAGCTCATAGAGATTTAGAAAATCCTGAGCATAGAAAAGAAGTATCTGATTTTTGGGGAGGTAAAGAAATTTTAGAAAAACCAGGGTATACAGCTACCGAAATGTTTGAAGCTTTACATACAGGAAAATTAAAAGCAATTTGGATAGTTTGTACCAATCCTGTAGTGAGTTTACCCAACTCATTATTTGTTGAAGAAGCGTTAGAAAAAGCAAACTTTGTAGTGGTGCAAGATATTTCTCATAATTCTGAAACTACTAAATATGCCGATTTATTATTACCTGCTGCAGGATGGTTAGAAAAGGAAGGAACCATGACCAATTCTGAACGAAGAATTAGTTACTTAGCAAAAGGTGTTGAGCCTCCAGGAGAAGCTATTCCAGATACAGAAATTATAGCAAAATTTGCTCAAGCTATGGATTTTGATGGTTTTGACTATGAAAGTGCAAGTGAAATATTTGATGAGCATTGCTTGCTAACTAAAGGTACTAATATTGACATCTCAGGCTTGTCTTATGAGCGGTTAAAAACCGAAGGAAGTATGCAGTGGCCAGTTCCTACTAAGGAACACAAAGGAACACCAAGGCTTTTTACAGATAAAAAATTCTTTACAACTACAGGAAAAGTCAATTTTACTAGACCTAATCATATCGAAAATCAGTCAAATAAAACATCTACAGAATTTCCTTTAGTGCTCACTTCAGGTAGAATTAGAGATCAGTGGCATACAAGAACAAAAACAGGAGTAGTTAATCGATTGAACACACATATCCCTTCTCCTTATTTAGAAATGAATAAAGAAGATGCTCAACATAGAAATATTAGGGAAGGAGATGTGGTATCGATTCAAAATGATACTGGAAAGGTAAGAATAACTGCTAAATTAAATAATGATATTAGAAAAGGAGTAGTTTTTATGCCTATTCATTGGGGTAAAATATCTGGTAATGACTTCGGAAGAGCTAATAATTTGACTACAAACTTAATAGACCCTATTTCTAAGGAGCCCGATTACAAATACATTCCCGTTGAAGTTTCCAAGCATCAAAAGTCCAAGCAAAAAATTTGCATCATTGGCGGAGGAGCGGCTGCATATCGATTTGTAAAAAGTTATAGAGATCATAATGATATCGATGAATTATTAGTGTTTTCTTTAGAGAAAAACCCTTTTTATAATAGAGTATTACTTCCTGAATATGTAAGTGATGAATTGACTTGGGAAGAACTTGAAAAGGTAAAAAAAGAAGAAATAGATAAGTTGAATTTAAAATTATTTTCTGAAGTAGCTATCACTAATGTGAATAAAGAAAAGAAAATAGTTATAGATAGTAATGGAGATAAGCACAGCTATGACTTGTTAATCATGGCAACAGGCAGTAGAGCTTTTGTACCAGCTAACGCTCAAATAGATTCTCCAGGTAGGTTTACATTGAGGAATAGAGCAGATGCTGAAAAATTAAAAAATCACCTAAAAGCAACAGGTTTACCTGAAGACGAACAGCATGTTGTAATTGTTGGTGGCGGATTATTAGGTCTAGAATTGGCAGCTACATTGAATAAAAAAAATGTGCAAATTACCATTATAGAACGTGCTTCTAGATTAATGGAAAGACAATTAGATCTTATGGCAAGCAGATTGTTAGCTGAAGATGTTCGTGAGCGAGGTATTAAAATCTATTTTGATAATGAAGTAACGACTGTCTTTGAAGATGATAACGCTTCACATAAATTATCAATAACATTTAAAACAGGAAAGAATATTTCTTGTAATGCTATTGTTTATGCCATTGGTACCATACCAAATACAGAATTGGCTAAACAAGCTAAATTAGACTCTAGAAGAGGGGTGATTGTAAATCAATATTTACAAACAAGCGATCCTACCATTTTTGCTTTGGGTGAAATTGCAGAGTTCAATAATTTTTTATACGGTATCACTTCAGCAGCAGAACAACAAGCAGATGTTGCGGTTAATTTTATTTTAGGAGATTTAAATAGTGTGTATACAGGTTCTGTTTTAATGAATATCTTAAAATTTAAAGATTTGAATTTATGTAGTATTGGCTTGGTTCAGTTTCCTGAAAAAGATAATTCTTATGAAGAGGTTATCTTTATGGATATCAAGAAGCATTATTATAAAAAATGTATTATTAAAGATGATCGATTGGTTGGTGCTGTTTTATTGGGTGATAAAAAAGAATTTGCTGAATTTAAAACTTTGATTGAAGATAAAATTGAACTAGGAGACAAAAGAGATGAGTTATTACGCTCTAATGAAGCTTCAATTCCTGTAAAAGGAAAGTTAGTCTGTTCGTGCAGTCAAATTGGAGAGGGTAATATAGAAGACGTTGTCAATTCAGGATGCACCAATTACGCTGAGTTATGTAAGACCACTGGAGCTGGTATGGGCTGTGGTAGTTGTAAGCCAGAAGTGTTAGAAATTTTTCAAAAAACCATGCGAGAAAATACAGTAACGGTTTAATTATGGTAGATTTAAAAAGAGTTTTTATAAAAGGTGGTGTTTTGTCGCCAAGTGAGTTGAAAGAAATTATCAATTATGCGAAAGCATTAGGGTTATCTACCATTCATTTTGGTTCAAGGCAAGACATTATTTTTCCTGAGCACAAAAAAAATAAAGAAATAGATGCCCAGTTTCAAAAACTAAGCACAGGTATGACATCTGACCCTACCTTTCAAAATATAGTATGTTCGTATGTTTCTGCTGATATTTTACCTGCTACTTCCTGGTTAAGTAGTGCCGATTATTTATATATTTTAGAGAGTTTTAAATATCAGCCAAAATTAAAAATTAATATTTCTGATGCTGAGCAACAATTATCACCTTTGTTTAATGGTCAGCTAAATTTTATTACTTCAAAACATGAAGATTATTGGTATTTAAATATCAGATTACCTCATTGGCAAAACCCAGTTTGTTATCCTGTGTTGATTTATACTTGGGATATTTCTAAAGTAGCCAAAGCAATAGAAGATGTATTTAAAGATGCTGATGATGTTGATGAATTGTTTATGTTGATCAATAGTCAAATTGAAACCAACAGTAGAACGATTGAAACGGAATTGAAAGTTGACTTTAAGCCATTTCCGTATTATGAAGGAATCAATAAAATGGCAATTAATGAATATTGGTTGGGTTTGTATTGGCGGAATAACAAGTATGATTTAGATTTTTTAGATGATTTTTGTAATTTTTCTTTAGATAATAGAATAGGTAAGATATGTATTACGCCCTGGAAATCATTTATTGTAAAGGGTATTCCTAATGAAAGCAAATTGACTTTAGAAAAATTATTAGGTAGATCAGGAATTAATGTTCGCCATTCTTTGTTAGAATTAAATTGGCATTTACCGGTGCATGATGAAGAGGCTTTGGCACTCAAAAAATTCATTGTCGGTAATTTTGACCAAAACGATATTAGTACTTATGGTTTAACTTTTGGTATTTCAAATAAAGTCGATAATAAAACTTATTTTACTTCTATTGTAGTTGAAAAAAACACTTCACCAAATATTGTTAAAGATTTTGATGTAAGGCCTACTTATAACGTATTGTATAGTGAAAATTTCAATCCAAACACACAAAAATATTTAGTCTATGCACAAGATGTA
>JAJRPL010000020.1 GCA_024280815.1 Bacteroidota bacterium | reverse complement strand
TTTTGTACTCCTAATAGAATGAGCATTACCAGTAATTGTATCATGATTCTCATAATAATTGAATTTATTTTAATAATTATTAATTTCTTTCAGCTACAGCATTTCTTGCTTCTAATACTCCTTTTTTTAATAGTTCGAAAATCTGTTCTTTCAATGGTTTATCAAGTTCATTTTCTATTTCGCTAAGTAAAATCATAGCGTCAACCGATTTATTTTGACGAAATAACTTTTGATTTAGTAGTTCCTTTTGAGCTTGTGTAATTAGAGAGTCTACCTCTAAATCTGTTAAGCTTTCAGCGTTCTGTTCTATCTTTGTAATCTTAGCAATCACTTCAGTTAGCTTAGTGTTTATCAACTCTTCTGTGTTGATATTATTTTCATTCTTTTTTACAACACTATCAATTGATGCTATTTTATTCTCAATAGTAATGATTGGAGTAGTCTCTACTGGTTTAATCTTTTTTAAATTTCTTGATATTACTTTTTCAATATTTTTAGTATTGGTACTGGTAAGTATTTCTTTTGTTTTTTCAAAAACACCCTCAGTCTTTAATTGATTTTTTTCAATACTATCCTTTTTAGAGTTAACAATTGTTGTTTCATTTTTGAGTTTTTTATCAGAATTGAAATAAGCGGTAGTTATAATCAATAGACCAACAATACTTGCTGCAACACCAAGCCATAAATATTTTTTGGTTTTTGGTTTCTCAGTTTGATCTAACTGATTCGCAATTTTTTGCCATGCGTCTTCAGAGGGTTCTATTTTACGTTGATTCAATTGATCTTTTATGTGTTGTTCAAATTTATTTGGTTCCATAACCGATAATTTTTTGTTGCCTTAATTTTTCTTTAAGATTTTTTCTTGCTTTAGATAATTGTGATTTTGAAGTGCTTTCTGTAATGTCTAGCATTTCTGCAATTTCTTGGTGTTTATATCCTTCGACAGTATATAGAATAAACACCGTTCGATACCCTGTAGGTAAGGCATCAATTAATAGTTGTATATGTGCAACATCTAGTTCTGATGATTGTATATTACTTACAGAATTACTGTTTTCAAAAACCTCATCATCATAGACTATAAATTGTTGTTTTCTAAGGTAAGATATACTCTCTCTTACCATTATTTTTCGTACCCATCCTTCAAAACTACCTTCGTTTTTAAACGTATTTAAATATTTGAAAACTTTTACAAAACCATTAATCATTACATCTTCTGCAAACTGTAAATCTTTAATATACTGCCTACATACACCTAACATTTTAGGAGCATATTTCTTATACAACTGATGCTGTGCTTGCCTGTCTTCTGAAACAGCCTGGTTAATCAATTGTTTATCGCTATTATTAAATGAAATGATTTTCAATGGCTTTAGTTTCTATTAATATAGACGAGATAGATATTAAAATAGTTGCCTGACTAAATTAAGTGACTTATAAGTAATTGATTTTAAGAAATATAACTTTACTAAAATCTCCTCAAATTGTCTTTAGTAAATTTCCATTCAGGAGTTTGAAGTATCTCTAAGTTTTTAGTGCTATACCAAGGTGCTATTTTTTGATTGTTGAAGTTCTTTAACACATGTATTTCTTGAGCTGGCATATAACTTTGTGCAAGTAAAAATATTTTTTCGCCTTTATTGTTTTTTGCTAAATCAATAATAATAACGGCATGTCCTGGGCTACCTCCTTTGATAAATACATCTCCTATTTGCATTTTTTCAATACTTATTTTTTTCATTTCCTTTGCTAAGGATAATGTGCCTGCATAACTAAAAACCATGGTTAGGTAGTTGTCAAAACTCTTACGTGAATCTCCTTTTTCTGCACCATTAACCCAATTTACCTTGTTTCCTTTTACAGAAATTCTTTGTCCTTTTCTCCATTTACTGAATTCAGCATTAAATCCGTTAGTAAAATTAAAATGGATACTATCATAAGCCTTTTTTAGATACAAATACTCAGCTCTTAATCGCATAGTAGCATCTGCACACTGTTGTAAGTCACGTTTACCAACTGAAATATCTAAAATCGCTTCATGAACATCTTGCCGATTCTTTAAATTTCCGTCATACAAATGGACTTTTGTGTCATGTTCTTTCAACGAAAAATTTTGTAAAAAATATTGGAATGAATTTTCTTGAAGTGAATCTCTATAAAATCCTTTTGGAGTATTAATTCTAGTTTTGATAGTTTTACCTAGAGGATTAATCAAACTTTCTTGTGCAAACAATGATGATATCGCTAGTTTCGATACCGGATCTTTTTTACAAGAAACAAATATAATAATTACAATTAAAGTGTATTTTAATTGATTTAACATAATTTTCTAATTTTATCTACAATAGTTTCAGGTAAAATACTTCTCATTACATCTTGATAACCTTCACAAGTAGTATTACCATAAATAGAACAGGGGAGTTTAGGATATTTTTCTAAATCTGGTAAGATTTGATTTTTTATTGGCTGATTAAATGCTGAAAATCCTGCAAAAGGATGTGTACCGCCCCAAATAGTTATCGTTTTAACCCCTTGCATGGCGGCTAAATGTCCGTTGGCAGAATCCATACTTAACATACCGTCTAAATTTGAAATTAAAAGCAACTCTTCTTTAAAAGAGAGTTGTCCTGCAACAGAAATAACATTCGAAAATTTGTCTGATAACACTTTAAGTTGTTTCATTTCTTGCTTACCACCTCCAAAAAGGAAAATTTTATACTGTTTAGTTTCTACTAGTTTAGAAATGACTTCTTGCATCAAA
>JAJRPL010000019.1 GCA_024280815.1 Bacteroidota bacterium | reverse complement strand
CCAAGAAAAAGAGGGCACAAAATTTCTAGGAAAATTACTTCCGTAAATATTAGCACTTACACCAACTACAGTACCTGTATTAAACATAGTATTGATACCACATTTAGAATGATCACCCATCATTAGTCCACAAAATTGCAACCCTGTTTTTGTAAAACGTTCAGTTTCATAACTCCATAATTTAACTTCTGCATAATTATTTTTAAGGTTAGAGTTATTGGTGTCTGCACCTAAATTACACCATTCTCCTAGGACTGCATTTCCTAAATAACCATCATGTCCTTTGCTTGAATGACCAAAAATAACAACATTGTTTATTTCACCTCCAACTTTAGATAGTGGACCAATAGTGGTTGCTCCATAAATTTTTGCACCCATTTTTACCACAGCATCATTACATAAAGCAAAGGAACCTCTGATTAAAGAGCCTTCCATAATAATGGCATTTTTACCAATATAAATTGGACCTGAGGAAGCATTCAAAGTAGCATAAGAAATAGTTACACCTTCTTCAAAAAATATGTGCTCTTTATTGATACAATTAACGGTGTCAGGTATGGGTTCAGATTTTCTTCCAGCTGTTAATAATTCAAAATCGGCTTTTATGGCTTTGTCATTTAATGAAAAGATATCCCAAGTGTTTTTTAGTTGGATTAATTCATTTTCAAAATAAATGGCTTTATAAGTATCAAAATTAACCTCTTTTTGGGTGTCTGTTGTAAAAAAGGCTAGAAGCTCATTTTTATAAAAAATAACTTCATTTTCTTTTAAATTCACAATCAATTCAATGAGTTCTTTTGTGGGTAAAAAAGATGCGTTGAGCATGATATTTTCATCCATTTCTACCATTGGGTATTTCTCTTCTAAATATTCTTCAGTAAGGGTAGCGGTAGTTAAACCTAAATAATTCTCCCATTTTTCTCTAATGGTTAAAATACCAATTCTTATATCAGCAACGGGTCTAGTATATGTAAATGGCAATAAGGCATTTCTGACTGTGCCATCAAATAAAATGTAATTCATGCAGTTTCTTTTTTGCAAAGATATGATTTGTTATGTTTTTATCAATACTAACTTAAAATGAATATTTTTATTATATTTGAGAAAAAGTTAATCAATTATGCAAATTAAAGAATCATCTGATCATTTTGATGCTATTATCGTTGGATCTGGTGCTGGAGGAGGAATGGCAACTAAAATATTATCTGAAGCTGGTTTAAATATCGCTGTAGTTGAAGCTGGGCCTTTCTTTGATCCTGAGGATCCAGCACAACAAACACAATTAAAATGGCCATGGGAATCACCCAGAAGAGGTGCAAATTCAAGTAGAGTTTTTGGAGATTTTGATGCTGCTTATGGCGGATGGGAAATTAAAGGAGAACCTTATACACGAAAAACAGGAACACGTTTCGATTGGTTTCGCTCTAGAATGTTGGGTGGTAGAACTAATCATTGGGGACGAATTTCTTTACGGTTTAGTCCCAGAGATTTTAAGCATAAAAGTATTGATGGGCTAGGAGATGATTGGCCAATATCTTACGAAGATGTGAAGCCATATTATGATAAAGTAGATAAATTAATTGGTGTATTTGGAAGCAAAGAAAATTTACCTAATGAACCAGATGGTTTCTTTTTACCTGCACCAAAACCAAGATTACATGAATTGTATTATATTAAAGGTGCAAAAAAAGCCAATATTCCTGTAATCCCTTCTCGTTTGTCTATTCTAACTAAGCCAATTAATAAAGATAGAGGTGTTTGTTATTATTGTTCACAATGCAGTAGGGGCTGTAGTGTTCATGCAGATTTTTCCTCTTCTACCTGTCTTATTTTTCCGGCACAGAAGGCTGGCGGACAAATAACGCTTTTTACAGATTCAATGGTGAGAGAAGTTGTTACTGATGATAATGGAAAGGCCACGGGTATTATATATATTAATAAAAAAGATAGAAAAGAATATAAGTTAAGTGCAAAAATTGTAGTATTAGCTGCTTCTGCATGTAGTTCGGCCAGAATATTATTAAATTCTAAAAGTAAAATACATAAAAATGGTTTAGGAAATAGTAGCGGACTTGTGGGTAAATATTTGCATGATTCTACAGGTACAAGCCGTTCAGCATTCATTCCAGAATTAATGAATCGAAAAATTTATAACGAAGATGGTGTAGGAGGGATGCATGTTTATTCTCCTTGGTGGGGTGATCATAGTAAATTAAATTTCCCTAGAGGATATCATTTAGAGCTATGGGGAGGTTTAGGTATGCCATCTTATGGTTTCGGATTCAATGTGAATTCTATGAATGAGTTTGTTGGAGGTGAAATAGGAGGTTATGGTAATAAATTACGTGATGATGTAAAGAAATTTTATGGTGCATTTGTTGGTATTGCTGGTAGAGGTGAATGTATTGCTAGAGAAGATAACTATTGCGAGATAGACCCTGATGTAGTTGATGAATGGGTAATTCCGGTTTTAAAGTTTAATTATACATGGTCTGATCATGAGCGAATGCAATCTAAACATATGCATGAAACTTTTGAAGAAATTTTTGATGGGATGGGAGCTAAAATTTTAGGCACAAAACCAGGAGAAGATACAGAATATGGTTTAGCATCACCTGGTCGTATTATTCATGAAGTAGGTACTACCCGTATGGGAAATGATTCGAATAAATCAGTTACCAATAAATTTCAGCAATTACATGATGTTAAAAATGTTTTTATTGTTGATGGTGGTCCATTTGTTTCACAAGCTGATAAAAATCCTACATGGACAATTCTTGCACTTTCGTGGAGAACATGTGATTATATTATTGAACAATTGAAAAAACAGAATATCTAAGTTTACAAAATTTTAACAAAATGAATAGAAGGGATACAATTAAGTCATTATTATTAGGTTCTGCTGCAGTTGGATTGACTCTTAAAGGATGTGTGCCAACAGCATCAAATACTGAAGCAGAAATATTGAATTCGCCCTTATATGGAAGAACCGAAGATGAAAAAAAGAGAGATCAGAAATTAGCAAAAGAAATTTTTTTAAATGAGCATGAATTGTCAACTATAGCAGTATTATGTGATATTATTCTTCCTGCTAATAATAATTTTGGATCAGCTACTGATGCTGGTGTTCATGATTTTATTGAATTTATAGTTAAAGATTTACCTTCTCATAAAACTCCAGTTAGAGGTGGTTTAATGTGGTTAGATAATTTTAGTAATAAAAGGTTTGGCAAAGAGTTTGTTTCTTGCACTAATTCAGAACAATTAGAAATTTGTGATCAAATTGCTTATCCAACTAAAACTAAACCTGAATTAAAACAGGGTGAAAAGTTTTTTACAAGAATGAGAAACTTAACCTTAACAGGATACTACACTTCAAAAATGGGAATTGAAGATCTAGGTTATTTAGGAAATAAACCAAATGTGTGGGATGGTGTGCCAGACTCTGTATTGAAAAAGCATGGACTTTCTTACGATAAAGCATGGTTGGCAAAATGTGTCGACCAAAGTAAAAGAGGTAAAATTGCAAATTGGGATGATAAGGGTAATTTAATTAGTTGAAATTCTTTTAAAGAGCATTTATTGCATCATCTAACCAAGTCAACCTATCCTGAACTCAATCTTTTAAATAGATATTCTTATAATTATAAGTTGTACCTACAAAATTATTTGGCCAAAAGTAGTTGCCTATAAAACCCAATAATGACACATTAAGATCTTCATTATTTTTATCTCTGGTTTCAAATCCATAAGATTTTTTCGGAAATGATTGAGAAGAACCCCCTCTAATTTCTATACCAAGTATTTCCATCATACGAGACTATACTAGTTTTTGAACTGTAATATGAGCATTAACTTTCGGTTCCTCTACAATATTGGTAGTATTAGTGTTTACAGTAATTTTTACTAATCTATCATGTGAAATTAATAAAATATATGTTTATCCTCTAGAATTTCTTTAGATTCTTTTTTTAAATTTGGTGTTAAAGTTTTTGGGAAAACTTATTTCTTGAGAAAATTACCACAGAATGGGCAAAATATAATAAAATGATACTCGTTCATTATTTATAAAAATGAAATAAATAGCCTAACCAACCAAAAAATGAATACAAATAACCTAACCAATCAAAAAAGAGAATTAAAATTTACTGGTTATATTCTAGCTATACTTTTTAGTATTTTTCTTACTACTGTAACATTTGCACAATTTGATGTAATACATCAACCACCAACATTAATAAACCCAACAGAAATCATACTTTCTAAGGGTTCGTCAACTACACAAACATCATCTTCTGAGGCATATTGTGGCTCTGGTAAAATTTATGATATACAGTTAGGAGATAACGAAGATGCCTTAATTACTTTTGATGGCGGTGATGCATTACCTTATCCTGTATTAGTACATGGAGGAAGAAATGTAATTATTCGTGGTTTAGAAATGGTTATGGAAACACAACCAGGGCAAGGGCCAGGGACAAGAAATGTAGGAGGTTTAACAAACCCACATGCTATAGTGCCAACTTGTAGAGGCTTAGGTTTAGATACTAAAAATGCAAAAGTGCATTGGGTAGAAGGTCTTCGTTTAGATATGAAGGGGCATGATGCAGATGGAATAGTTTTAAATGGTAGAAAAAGCGAAAGAGGAATTGCTAGAATAATGATTCAAAATTCATTAATAGAAGGCATAGAAGGTAGTAAAATGTTACATGGTGACATCTTTCAATTACAAACAGGAACCATCAAAGAATTAATCTTTGAAAATGTAACTATGAAACAGTCTTCAGAAGGAGTTACTATCTCTTACCCTGTACCGGTTCCAGCAGGTATAGATCCATCTAAATTGGTGCAAATAGAAAATGTGATTTTACGTAATATTGATTACCATATGGATACAAGATATTATGGTGATGATGCTGAAGATGATACAGTTTATGGACATTTTTTTGCTGGGATGAATAATATGGATAAAAGCCCGCCATGGATGGCTGTTGAGAATTTTGAAATAAAAGGAGGTATTTATATCAATCATTACAATCCTGCAAATCAATATTGGTTTATGATTAAAGATAAACATTTTACCTCACCAGAACAAGCAGGTAAAGTAATTTACGGAGTGACCTTAGAGTCTCACCCAGAAGTGCATTACAATCAATCCCCTCCAAATGGAAATTATGCTAAAGTAGCACATGTAGGTAGAAATTATAATAGCACTTTGTCCATAGAAGATTTTAAAACTATAGGTGTTATAATGCACCCTAATCCCATTACAGATAATGAATTTAGCATACAATTACCACAAGTAATCAGTGTTAGTGAAGTTAAAATCTTTGATATGCATGGCAAAGAAGTGTATACCAAAGAAATATCAAGTT
>JAJRPL010000439.1 GCA_024280815.1 Bacteroidota bacterium | reverse complement strand
GAGGTTAGAATGGACTTTTATGAAGATGGAGAAAGAAAAGGGAAATGGATAGAAGAAAGAGCACCTTCTTCTTGGGGAAATGAAGCCGAAAAGACTATTGAAAATGCTGAATTAAAAACAGTTAT
The DNA here is from genome assembly GCA_024280815.1 of Bacteroidota bacterium. Lineage (GTDB taxonomy): Bacteria > Bacteroidota > Bacteroidia > Flavobacteriales > Flavobacteriaceae > Aureibaculum. Next base: position 2,599 of record JAJRPL010000439.1, on the reverse strand, counting down.
TGATCAATGTGTTGATTTTCTTCCTGAAAAATACCGAATGGTTTTTTTGTTAAAGACTGTTCAACAGTATGAAACAGAAGAAATATGTAATGAGTTGGGTATTACACCGTCTAATTTGTGGGTAATTATACACAGAGCAAGACATCAATTAAGAAAATGTTTAGAAGAAAATTGGTTTGCAAAGTAAATGAATATGAGTAAATTTTTTATAAATTGTGATGAGGCTACCGCTATTTGCGATAAAAATCAGTACAAAGAAGCTACATTTTGGGAAAAAGTTAAATTGAGTTTTCATCTTTTTATATGTAAAAAGTGTGGATTATATTCAAAACAAAATGCTATTGTAACTAAGGCTTGTGATAAACACCTACATCAAAGTGAATGCAATCATAAATTTTCTGAGCATGAGAAAGTTGAAATTCAAGAAAAAATTTCTAAAGAGGTAAAATAAACTTGAGGTCGAACTTAGATTCATAGTCAATACTTATCTTGTAAAACAAGATTAACTATAAAGAGGAAAATTCTACTTTTAAAAAGTTTTATCAAACACTACTTATAAATTAATGTAAAGTAAATAAATTTAAAAAAGGGTATCTTGCACAGTCATAAATATGACCAACTATGAACTGGGAACAACTACTCTCTTTAAAACGTTTTGGAGACACAAAAAAAAGACTACGAAACCAACAAGATGAAACCAGAATAGGTTTTGAAGTAGATTTTGATCGGATTATTTTTTCTGATTCTTTCAGGAGTCTGCAAGATAAAACACAGGTAATACCACTATCTAAAACCGATTTTGTACATACACGTTTAACACATAGTTTAGAAGTCTCTGTTGTTGGACGTTCTTTAGGGAGAATTGTAGGCAAACAACTTTTAGAAAAATATCCTGAATTAAAGCAATTAGGCTACCAAGCCAATGATTTTGGAGCTATTGTGGCTAGTGCTTGTTTGGCACATGATATTGGTAATCCGCCTTTCGGACACAGTGGTGAAAAAGCCATAGGCGAATATTTTAAAACCGGGAAAGGACAGCATTATAAAAAGGATTTATCTGATAAACAATGGCAAGATCTTACAGATTTTGAAGGCAATGCAAACGGATTCAAAATCTTAACCGAAACTAGAGAAGGTATTGATGGAGGTTTACGATTGTCGTATGCTACTTTGGGTACTTTTATGAAATACCCAAAAGAATCCTTACCTAAAAAGCCAACGTCTCATATTATCGATAAAAAATTTGGCTTTTTTCAATCTGAAAAAGTTCTTTTTGAAGACGTTGCCAATGACTTGGGATTAAAACAAGTAAGAACAGGAGATGATATTACGTTTAGTCGTCATCCATTAGCTTTTTTAGTTGAAGCTGCCGATGATATTTGTTATACGATAATAGATTTTGAAGATGGTATCAATCTCGGATTGATAGAAGAAGAATTTGCCTTAGAATACCTGATAAACTTAGTTAGAGACACCATAAACACCGAAAAATATTATCAGTTAACCACTAAAAAAGACAGACTAAGTTATTTAAGAGCTTTGGCAATTGGCAATTTGATAAACGAAGCTGTTCAAGTTTTTTTAGCAAATGAAGAATTAATTTTAGCAGGAGATTATCACATTTCTTTATTAGATAAGTGTAAATATGAAGCTCAAATAAATGATATTATTAAAATAAGTGTAAATAACATTTATAGAAGCAAAGAAGTTATAGAAAAAGAGATTTCTGGGTATAGAATTTTAGCCGATTTATTAGATGTTTTTATTACTGCTGTAAATAATTCTCACAACGGAAAAGCTTCAAGTTATGACAAGCTAATTTTAGATGTATTGCCAGAAAAGTATCAAAACATAAGCGATGACCTCTATCAAAGAATACTTTCTATATGTAATTTTATAGCAAGCATGTCAGATGGAGCTGCTATACTATTACACAAAAAAATTAATGGTGTTGAGGTCTAAGTATACCCTTCCCAACGGGAAGGGTTGGGTATGCGATTAAAAACGATACATCACTCCAACACCTAAAAATTGTTTTAATTGTACTCTAGCTCCAAGTGTTTCTAAAGTACCATCATTATTAATATCTTTTTTGAATTTTGTATCATCATCATAAATAAGATGCGTACCTACAGTTGCCATGATGTACTTGTTAATTTTTAATCCGAAACTCAATTCCCAATTAACATCTACATTTCCAAAATCTTTTAAATAATCTGTATACATACTTATTTTGTTCGTCATCAACACATTTTTTATGACTTCTTTACGGAAAAGACTTTCTAATAAGAAACCAAATTGATGTCTAAAGTTTTGACCTTTTGGTACTCCAAAAGCCCCTTCATTAGCAAGAGCATCATCAAAAACAAAAGTAGATTTTAAAGTAACAGGTGATAGGTACAAAGAAAAGTTTTGTGCTTTGTTATCATAATGTGTACCTGCCCCTAAGAAGAAATATGCTGGAGCAAAAAATCTAGAAATTGGAGAATCCCTTTTAGGGTATTTATACCCATCTGTAAACTGTGTTCTAAAGTTCATTTTTACAGAGTAAAACCAATTAGAAACAGTATCTCTTCTGTAACCAAATGTTGAGTTAAAT
>JAJRPL010000438.1 GCA_024280815.1 Bacteroidota bacterium | reverse complement strand
CAAACAAAATGCAATTGACTATATAGAAGCTGGTGATATTGGAGCAGCTGTAGGATTTAAAAGTATCAAAACAGGTGATACATTATCTGCAGAAAAGCATCCTATTATATTAGAATCAATGGATTTTCCTGATCCAGTAATTGGTATTGCAGTTGAGCCTAAAACTAAGGCTGATGTTGATAAGCTAGGTATGGCTTTAGGTAAATTAGCTGAAGAAGATCCTACTTTTCAAGTAAAAACTGATGAAGCTTCAGGTCAAACTATAATCTCAGGAATGGGAGAGCTTCACTTAGATATTATTGTGGATAGATTAAGACGTGAGTTTAAGGTAGAAGTTAATGAAGGTGAGCCACAAGTTGAATATAAAGAAGCTTTAACTAAAACGACAGATCATAGAGAAACTTATAAAAAGCAATCTGGTGGACGTGGTAAGTTTGGTGATATTGTATTTGAAATGGGACCAGTAGATGAAGATTTTGAAGGGACAGGTTTACAATTTATTGATAAAATTAAAGGTGGCCGTATTCCTAAAGAATTTATTCCTTCTGTAGAGAAAGGTTTTAAAGCAGCTATGAAAAATGGACCTTTAGCAGGATATGAAATGGATAGCATGAAAATTACATTATTAGATGGTTCATTTCATGCAGTAGATTCTGATGCACTTTCTTTTGAATTGGCAGCAAAATTAGGATATAAAGCTGCAGCAAAAGCTGCAGGTGCAGTAATCATGGAGCCAATTATGAAATTAGAAGCACTAACACCTGAAGAAAACATGGGTGATATTGTTGGAGATTTAAACAGAAGAAGAGGTCAAGTAAGCGATATGTCTGATAGAGCAGGTTCTAAAGTAGTGAAAGCTACTGTACCATTATCTGAAATGTTCGGGTATGTTACTTCATTAAGAACATTATCTTCTGGTAGAGCTACTTCTACTATGGAATTTTCACATTATGAAAAAACGCCTTCAAATATTTCTGAAGAAGTAATCAAAAAAGCTCAAGGATAATTTACTAAATAGATAAAGATGAGTCAAAAAATTAGAATAAAATTAAAGTCTTACGATTACAATTTAGTAGATAAATCTGCTGAAAAGATTGTAAAAACTGTAAAAAGTACAGGTGCTGTAGTTAATGGCCCAATTCCATTACCAACACACAAAAAAATATTTACAGTATTACGTTCTCCACACGTAAATAAAAAATCTAGAGAGCAATTTCAATTGTGTTCTTATAAAAGATTACTAGATATTTATAGCTCTTCGTCAAAAACTATTGATGCTTTGATGAAGCTAGAATTACCTAGTGGTGTAGAGGTTGAGATAAAAGTTTAATAAAACTTTTATCGAAATTCCCACGCAGGTGGGAATCTCAAGAAGAAAAAAAGAATTTATGTTTTAGAACATTGAAACATGAATTGAATTAGATCCTGAAACAAGTTCAGGATTAACATGTCCTGAGCAGTTGACGAAGGAAAAACGGAGAAAAATATTTTAGGGTTAAAATATTTTGACCCTATATTTTTGAAATAAAATTAAATGTGCTGTTGCAAATCAACAGAAAGTAAATTATAAATAGATTTTAGAGGTTTAAAAATCTAAAATCATAAACTAAATTAATAATGTCTGGGTTAATAGGAAAAAAAATCGGAATGACCAGTATTTTTGATGACAATGGGAAAAATATTCCTTGTACTGTTATTCAAGTTGGTCCTTGTGTAGTTACCCAAGTCAGAACCAAAGAAATTGATGGCTATGATGCCTTACAATTAGGTTTCGATGACAAAGCAGAAAAGCAGACAACTAAAGCGTTAAATGGACACTTTAAAAAGGCTGGTACCACTGCTAAGAAACGTGTTGTTGAATTTCAAGGTTTTGATAAGGAGTACAAATTAGGTGATGTAATCACTGTAGATCACTTTGAAGAAGGTGAATTTGTTGATGTTGCTGGAACCTCAAAAGGGAAAGGTTTTCAAGGTGTTGTAAAACGTCATGGATTTGCGGGTGTAGGTCAAGCTACTCACGGTCAACATAATCGTTTAAGAGCTCCTGGTTCTATTGGTGCTGCTTCATATCCTGCAAGAGTGTTTAAAGGAATGAGAATGGCAGGTAGAATGGGTGGTGAAAAAATTAAAGTTCAAAACTTAAGAGTTTTAAAAGTAATTCCAGAAAAAAATCTTTTAGTGATAAAAGGTGCAGTTCCTGGTCATAAAAATTCTTACATAACTATTCAGAAATAATGAAAGTAGCTGTTGTAGATATTAAAGGAAAAAAGACTGGAAGAAATGTTGAACTTTCAGACGCTATCTTTGCTATAGAGCCAAATAAACATGCTGTTTATTTAGATGTAAAGCAACATTTAGCAAACAAAAGACAAGGTACTCATAAGGCTAAAGAAAGAGCTGATATCAAGGGGAGTACCCGAAAAATCAAAAAACAAAAAGGTACAGGTACTGCTCGTGCGGGTAGTATTAAATCTCCTATTTTTAGAGGTGGTGGTAGAGTTTTTGGACCAAGACCTAGAAATTATGGTTTTAAATTAAATAAAAATTTAAAACGTTTGGCAAGGCAATCAGCTTTAGCTATGAAAGCAAAAGGTGATAGTATTATTGTACTTGAAAAGTTTGATTTTGACACTCCAAAAACTAAGAATTTCATTGAAGTTTTAAAGGCTTTAGAGTTAAATAATAAAAAGTCGCTGTTTGTGTTGGAGGCTTCAAATAAAAATGTATATTTGTCCTCACGTAATTTGAAAGGTACAAATGTCATAAACGCCTCAAGATTAAATACTTACAATACGCTTAATGCAAATATTATTGTAATGTCTGAAGCGAGTGTAGAAGAAGTTGAATCAAATCTTAGCAAGTAATATTATGAGTATTTTAATAAAACCTATTATTACAGAGAAAGCAAATGACTTGAGTGAATTGCATAATAGATTTACTTTTAGAGTTGATAAAGGTGCAAACAAGATTGAAATCAAAGAAGCTGTAGAAAAAACATATGGTGTTTCTGTTAAGAATGTAAATACTATGGTTTATCCTGTTAAGCGTAGTACAAAAAACACTAAAAGAGGTGTTGTTATAGGTAAAATAGGAGCGTATAAAAAAGCTGTTATTGAATTAGCTGACGGAGATAGTATAGATTTTTATAGCAATATTTAAGACGAAAAAAGATGTCATTAAGAAAATTAAAACCAGTAACCCCAGGACAACGCTTTAGAGTTGTGAATGACTTTGACGTGGTGACTACTGATAGACCTGAAAAGAGTTTATTAGCACCAAATAAAAGATCGGGTGGTAGAAATAATAGAGGGAAAATGACCATGCGATATATTGGTGGTGGTCATAAAAAGAAATATCGTATTGTTGATTTTAAAAGAGACAAAGTAGATGTTCCTGCAATAGTGAAAACTATTGAATATGATCCTAATCGTACAGCATATATTGCATTGTTAAACTATGCTGATGGTGAAAAGAGATATGTGATAGCTCAAGCTGGATTAAAAGTAGGTCAGACAGTTGTTTCTGGAGACAAAGTAACTCCTGAAATAGGAAATACAATGTTGTTGAAATCTATTCCTTTAGGTACAGTAATTTCTTGTATAGAATTACATCCTGGTCAAGGAGCTGTTATGGCTCGTAGTGCAGGTGCTTTTGCTCAATTAGTTGCAAGAGAAGGTAAATATGCAACTATTAAATTACCATCAAGTGAAATCAGAATGATTTTGATTACTTGTAGAGCAACTATAGGGGCTGTGTCTAATTCAGATCATCAATTAATTGTATCTGGTAAAGCAGGTAGAAGCAGATGGTTGGGTAGAAGACCTAGAACAAGAGCAGTAGTGATGAATCCAGTAGATCATCCAATGGGTGGTGGTGAAGGTAAGTCTTCAGGAGGGCATCCAAGATCTAGAAAAGGTATTCCAGCAAAAGGATTTAAAACACGTTCTAAGACAAAAGCGAGTAATAAATATATTATAGAACGTAGAAAAAAATAAGTAGATAGATATGGCACGTTCATTAAAAAAAGGACCTTATGTTTTCCATAAATTGGAAAAGAAAGTACAAAAGAACATTGATTCTGGTAAAAAATCAGTTATCAAAACATGGTCAAGAGCCTCAATGATTACTCCAGATTTTGTTGGTCAAACTATTGGAGTACATAATGGTCGTCAATTTGTACCAGTATATATTACTGAAAACATGGTAGGTCACAAGTTAGGAGAATTTTCACCAACACGTTCTTTTAGAGGGCATGTAGGTGCGAAAAATAAAGGAAAAAAATAAGTAGGAAGTCATGGGAGTTCGAAAAAAATTAAGAGCACAGCAGCTTAAAGAAGAACGCAAAAATAAATTTTTTGCTAAGCTTAACGGTTGCCCTACATCGCCAAGAAAAATGCGTTTAGTCGCAGATTTAATAAGAGGCGTTGAAGTTGAAAAAGCATTAGCTATTTTAAAATTCAGTTCTAAAGAAGCTGCTCGAAATTTAGAAAAATTGACATTGTCTGCAATAGCAAATTGGCAAGCAAAAAATGAAGATGCAAATATAGAAGATGCAGGTGTATTTGTTAAAGAAATATATGTTGATAGTGCAATGATGTTAAAAAGATTAAGACCAGCACCACAAGGTAGAGCACATAGAATTAGAAAACGCTCTAATCATGTTACAATGATTTTAGGTGAAAACATTAATACAAGCAATTCGTAAATAGTATGGGACAAAAAACTAATCCAATAGGAAATCGTTTAGGAATTATCAGAGGATGGGAATCTAACTGGTATGGTGGAAATGACTACGGCGATAAACTTGTAGAAGATGATAAAATAAGAAAATATATTCATACTAGATTATCAAAAGCTAGTGTTTCTAGAGTAATCATTGAGCGTACACTTAAGCTAATAACTATTACCATTACAACTGCTAGACCAGGTATTATCATCGGTAAAGGAGGTCAAGAAGTTGATAAGTTAAAAGAAGAGCTTAAAAAAATTACAGGTAAAGAAATTCAAATCAATATTTTTGAAATTAAAAGACCTGAATTAGATGCCTTTTTAGTTGCTACGAGTATTGCTCGTCAAATTGAAAATAGAATTTCTTATAGAAGAGCTATAAAAATGGCTATTGCAGCTACTATTCGTATGAATGCTGAGGGTATTAAAGTTCAAATATCTGGTCGTTTAAACGGAGCAGAAATGGCACGTTCAGAAGGTTATAAAGAAGGTAGAATTCCTCTATCAACTTTTAGAGCAGATATTGATTATGCACTTGTAGAGTCTAATACTACTTATGGTAAAATAGGTGTTAAAGTATGGATTATGAAAGGTGAGGTATATGGTAAAAGAGAATTATCGCCATTAGTTGGTTTGTCTAAAAAACAAGGTAAAGGTGGTCATAAAGGTGGAGGAAGAAGACCTCAAAGACCTCAAAGAAGAAAGTAAATTTTATAAATTTTAGAAAATGTTACAACCAAAAAGAACGAAATACCGTAAAGTTCAGAAGGCAAAAGGGAATATGAAGGGTAATTCTAATAGAGGGCATAGACTTTCTAACGGAATGTTCGGTATAAAATCTTTAGATCAAGACTTATTGACTTCTCGTCAAATTGAAGCAGCTCGTATTGCTGCAACAAGATACATGAAAAGACAAGGTAGTTTATGGATTAAAATTTTTCCAGACAAACCTATTACAAAGAAGCCTTTAGAGGTGCGTATGGGTAAAGGAAAAGGAGCACCAGAATACTTTGTTGCTGTCGTGAAGCCAGGAAGAATTTTATTTGAAATAGGAGGAGTGTCAATTGAAACTGCAAGAGAAGCATTGCGATTAGCAGCTCAAAAATTACCAGTAAAAACAAAATTTATAATAGCAAGAGATTACGACGCTAAAGAAGTGTAAATTATAACCTATGAAACAATCAGAAATTAAAGAATTATCTGTAGCTGATTTGCAAGAACAATTAGTATCGATTAAGAAGAATTATACAGATTTAAAAATGGCACATGCAATTTCTCCTTTAGAGAATCCAATTCAATTGAGAGATTTAAAAAGAACTGTTGCTAGACTTGCTACAGAATTAACTAAAAGAGAAGTACAATAATTGTATTCGTATTACAAGATGGAAAAAAGAAATCTTAGAAAAGAAAGAATAGGAGTTGTTTCAAGTAACAAAATGGAGAAATCTATTGTTGTGAAAGAAGTTACAAAAACAAAACACCCTATGTACGGTAAGTTCGTGATGAAAACAAAAAAATATGTTGCTCACGACGAAACAAACGATTGCAATATTGGTGATACAGTTAAAATAATGGAAACACGTCCGTTAAGTAAAACCAAACGTTGGAGATTAGTAGAAATCTTAGAAAGAGCTAAATAATTATGTTACAACAAGAATCAAGATTAAAAGTAGCTGATAATACTGGTGCAAAAGAAGTATTAGTAATTAGAGTGCTTGGAGGAACAAAACGACGTTATGCTTCTATTGGAGATAAAATAGTTGTTTCTGTAAAAGCAGCTACACCGAACGGTACTGTGAAAAAAGGACAAGTTTCTAGAGCAGTAGTAGTTAGAGTTAAAAAAGAAATACGTCGTAAAGATGGTTCTTATATTAGATTTGACGATAATGCATGTGTATTATTAGATGCTACATCTGGTGAAATGAGAGGTACTCGTGTTTTTGGACCAGTAGGTAGAGAATTACGTGAAAAACAATTCATTAAAATTGTATCACTAGCACCAGAAGTGCTTTAATATAAATTGTAAGATGACTAAGTTAAAAGTTAAAACAGGAGACACTGTCAGAGTAATGGCAGGTACAGACAAAGGTAAAGAAGGAAAGATTGTAAGAATTCTTAAAGATAAGAGTAGAGCAATTGTTGAAGGTGTTAAGATGGTGTCTAAACATACCAAACCTAGTGCTGAAAACCCTCAAGGTGGAATTTCAAAATTTGAAGCTCCAATACATATCTCTAATCTGATGTTGGTTGAAAATGGAAAAACAACGAGAGTTGGTTTTAGAATGGAAGGTGATAAAAAAGTAAGATTCTCAAAAAAATCTAAAGAAATTATATAGTTATGGCATACGTACCAAGACTTAAAGAAGAATATAATAGCAGAATAAAAGCTGCTTTAACTGAAGAATTCAGTTATAAAAATATAATGCAAGTACCTAAATTACAAAAAATTGTAATTAGTAAAGGTGTAGGAGCTGCAGTGGCTGATAAGAAATTAATTGATTATGCTCTTGAAGAGCTAACAAAAATTACTGGTCAAAAAGCGATAGCAACTATTTCTAAAAAAGATGTTGCATCATTTAAATTACGTAAAGGAATGCCTATTGGTGTTAAAGTAACTTTACGTGATCAAAAAATGTACGAATTTTTAGATAGATTTGTAACAGCTTCATTACCACGTGTTAGAGACTTTAGAGGTATTAAATCTACTGGTTTTGACGGAAGAGGTAATTATAATTTAGGAATTACAGAACAAATAATATTTCCTGAAATAGATATTGATAAAGTAAATAAAATTGGTGGTATGGATATTACTTTTGTAACATCTGCTAATACCGATAAAGAAGCTAAATCATTATTAAGTGAATTAGGTTTACCATTTAAAAAGAATTAAGAGATGGCTAAAGAATCAATGAAAGCCCGAGAGGTTAAAAGAAGAAAAACAGTAGCTAAATATGCTGAAAAACGTAAAGCTTTAAAAGAAGCTGGAGATTATGAAGCATTACAGAAGTTACCAAAAATGCATCTCCAATACGTATGCATAATCGTTGTAAATTAACAGGAAGACCTAAAGGTTATATGAGACAATTTGGTATTTCTCGTGTAACTTTTCGCGAAATGGCTAATAAGGGTTTAATACCTGGTGTTAGAAAAGCAAGTTGGTAAAATTATAAATTGGTTTCAGGTTTAAGACTGAATGATTCAGAATTAAAAACCAAAACCGTAAATTAAATATATGAATACAGATCCTATAGCAGATTATCTAACAAGAATAAGAAATGCAGCAAATGCAGGACTTAGAGTTGTTGAGATACCAGCTTCTAACTTAAAAAAAGAAATGACTAAAATCTTATTTGATCAAGGTTACATTTTAAGTTATAAGTTTGAAGAAAATAAAGTTCAAGATTCAATTAAGATAGCTTTGAAATATGATAAAATATCTAAGCTACCTATAATAAAGAAAATTGAAAGAATTAGTAAACCAGGTTTACGTAAGTATGTAAGTGCTTCAGAATTACCAAGAGTTTTAAATGGTCTTGGTATCGCAATAGTATCTACCTCTAAAGGTGTGATGACTAATAAAAAAGCCAAACTAGAGAATGTTGGTGGTGAAGTTTTATGTCACGTTTATTAATAAAGAATTAAGAGATGTCAAGAATAGGAAAAGCTCCAGTTGAAATTCCAGAAGGAATTACTATCGATATTAAAGATGGTATTGTTACTGTAAAAGGAAAATTAGGAGAATTATCTCAAGAGATAAAAGATATTACTGTTAAAGTAGAAGAAGGACAAATAATTTTAGAACGTCCATCAGAAAGTAAAGATCATAAATCAAAACATGGTTTATATAGAGCTTTAATTTTCAATATGATTGAAGGAGTTACTAAAGGCTTTACTAAAGAATTAGAATTGGTTGGAGTTGGATATAGAGCCAGTAATCAAGGTCAAAAATTAGATTTAGCTTTAGGCTTTTCACATAATATTGTTATGAGTTTAGCACCTGAAATTAAGGTTGAAACTATATCTGAAAAAGGTAAAAACCCAATAGTTAAACTTACTTCTATAGATAAACAATTAGTTGGTCAAGTTGCAGCTAAGATTCGTTCTTACCGTAGACCTGAACCATACAAAGGAAAAGGAATTAAATTTGTAGGAGAAGTAATTAGAAGAAAAGCAGGTAAATCTGCATAATATTGATAAAATCGAATAAATCGTAAATCAAATGGCATTATCAAAGCTTGAGAGAAGACAAAGAATAAAGCATAGAATTAGAAAGATTGTTTCTGGAAATGCGACTAAGCCTAGGCTTTCAGTATTTAGAAGTAATAAAGAAATCAATGCTCAATTAATAGATGATATTACAGGTAACACTTTAGTTGCTGTATCATCTAGAGATAAAAAAGTAGCTTCAAAAGGAACAAAAATAGAAGTAGCTAGCCTTGTAGGTAAAGCCTTGGCAGAGAAAGCAACAAAAGCAGGAATTGAAACTGTTGCTTTTGATAGAAACGGATATTTATATCATGGTAGAGTGAAAGCTCTAGCAGATAGTGCAAGAGAAGCTGGACTAAAATTTTAATTAAGATTATGTATCAAAAATACGGAAACGTTGAACGCGTTAAACCAAGTGGTTTAGAATTAAAAGATCATTTGGTAGGAGTACAAAGAGTTACTAAAGTAACAAAAGGTGGTAGAACTTTCGGTTTTTCAGCTATTGTTGTAGTTGGTGACGAAAATGGAGTTGTAGGTCATGGTCTTGGTAAATCTAAAGATGTAGCCTCTGCAATTGCTAAAGCTATTGAAGATGCTAAGAAAAACTTAGTAAGAATACCAATCATAAAGCAAACAATACCACACGAACAAAAAGGTAAATATGCAGGTGCAAAAGTGTTTTTAAAACCAGCATCTAGTGGTACTGGAGTTATTGCTGGTGGTGCTGTACGTGCGGTATTAGAATCTGTTGGAGTGCATGATGTATTATCAAAATCTCAAGGTTCTTCTAATCCTCACAATGTAGTAAAAGCAACTTTTGATGCTTTATTACAATTGCGTGATGCAAATACAATTGCAAAGCAAAGAGGTATTTCT
>JAJRPL010000004.1 GCA_024280815.1 Bacteroidota bacterium | reverse complement strand
ATTACTTTTGAATTACTATCAGAAAATTTAATGGCATTAGAAATTAAGTTTGTCAAAATTTTATCTACTTTTCTAGCATCAATTTCAATATTGAACTCATTATCAATTTTAGATTTATAGACCAATTCTAAATTTCGAGTAGCAGCCAACACTTTAAATGACAATAAAATTCCTTTTAGAAATTCATTTAAAGGCTTTGAAACAGTTTTTAATGATAATTTATGATCTTCAAATTTTAATAAGTTTAATATTTCATCAGCATCAAAAATTACTTTTTTACTATTTATTAACGCATTTTTTATATAACTTTTAATTTTTGGAGATTCTATTTCTTCATCAATTAAATTCAAATAACCATTTACTAATGTCAATGGCGTTCTTATTTCATGAGATATATTTTCTAAAAAAGATGTTCTCATATGATTAAAATCTCTTTCTTTCTCATAAGCAGTTTCTACTTCTTTCTTTTTATTCTTTTGTGTGTTAAATCTCCATTGAAAAAGTACGACTCCTACTAATAGTGCTAAACTTCCAAAAAGAAGCATATTTTTCTTTTGACCATCTTGTTCTTCTATGACAATCTGTTGCTCTTCTATCTCTTTTTCTTTTTCTTTGGTTTCAAACTTTTTCCCATAATCAGCAAACAACTTATTATTGCTATACTTTAATAAAGAATCTGAAATAAATGCTCTTTTATTCGCATAAAAAAGGGCTTTATCAAAATTACCAATATTTTTATATACCTCAGAAAACACTTTGTTTTTATCTAAAAAAATAGATTTTATAGCAGTATAATTAAAAGTCTTAATTACAATTTCTACATATTTTTGTGCAATATGATAATGTTTGAGTTTTACTAAAGCATTGATTATTTCTAAATAAGTATCAGAAGATTTGTATTTTTCAAGTGACAACGCTTTTTTAAAATTTGTAAGAGCTAAATCAAAATTTTTATGTTTCATATACACTCTCCCTTTATACTTATAAGTTAAAGGTAAAAAATTGCTGTAATCTTTTTGTTTTGCTTTTTCAATAGCCTGATTGACATATAATAAAGCTTCTTTTTTATCTTCTACAATTAAAGCTTTCTTAATATATAAAAAAATAAAATCAAAATCTTTTCGATAAAGTTCTTCAAATACCTGTATTGATTTATAAGTTTCTTCAGATTTCAGTATGAACATTTTTGCCAGTTCTAATTTATCAATTAGGTAATAATTTAAAGCGATGTTATGATAAAGTAAAGACTCATTTATAGTGTCATTCCTTTCCTTAGATAAAATTAGAGCATTACTATAATATTCTGTAGATAGTTGATATTGCTTTTCACTTGCGTTTACAATACCTAACAAGTTATTACTTAAGAATAAATAATACTTGTCATTCAATTTTTGAGCTACTTCTAAACATCTATAAGTATTATTTTTAACATGTTTGTAATCATGTTTTCTCTTATAAGTATGTGCCATCGCATGATATGACTTCATAAATAAGGTATCATTCTTCGATAAACCTGCATAATGTAAGGCTTGCTTGGCATGAACAATTGCCAATTCTGCATCATCAGTTTCAAAAGCCATATCAAGATGAAAATTGGCCTTACCTTCTAATTCATTTATAGTTTTATTTTCATCAATAGTATTCTGAGAATAACAAGTTAAAGCATAAAAAAGAAATACAAAAAAAAACTTTTTCACTAGAATGAGTTTTAAGCGTTTTTATTTAATTTAAAATTAGAATACATATTTAGCATTCTTCTTTTGAATTAATTTCTTCAAATGTAGGGATTATCTCTAAATAGGACACTAAATGTCTAAGTAAAGCAACAATTTGTCCATTTACAGAAAGTAAAAAAAAAGGTTAGTTCATACATTTGTTTCACAAAACTAATGAACCATATTACTCAATATAATTGCTATGAAAGGGAAAATTTTATTTGAGTTAATTGCTTAAAATTCTAGAAGAGATTATAATAAAAGTGATGTTTTATACTCCTTTTTCCTCTTTCTCTTCTAGATTTTATCATTTTTCAGCTATTATCAAACGTACAATTAAATTTCCTGACTCCTTTTTAACACTCAATATATAATTACCAGCTACTAAAGACGAAACATCAATTAATATACGATGTTCTTCTTCTGGTAATTTTTTATCAAATACTGCTTTTATTAATCTTCCTGAAGTATCATAAATTGTAAGACTTACATTTTCATTTAAAGAAGAAAAAACTAAGGTTGTTGTATTTATAGTCGGATTAGGATAAGCAATAATATCTTGTGGAAGATCTATAACTTCAGGATCTTCTGAGCAAGAAAGTAACGGGTAAAATATTATTTGATGTTCAAATAATGATTGAATTTGCGAAGTAGGTACTAAAAACCAATCTTTTAAAATGGAGGCATAAATATTTCTAAAATCAAATTCAAAATCAACTGCTTTTTGCTTTTCAATTTTATTTGAAATGACTGGGTTGTTACCCATGATTGATTTATTAAAACATTACCCAAATAAAAACATAGGTGCAGCTTCACCATGATCAGTACCATAACTAGCATTTGAAGCTATTTGCCTACCAAACTCAGAAAAAGTCATCCCTAATACCCTATCTTCAAGTCCTAATAATTTCAAATCGTCTTGAAAAGCTTCAATAGCATCTGAAACAGTTTTTAATAATACTTGATGGTTACCAGTTGTTGTATCATTCTCATCAACTTGATTACTATGCGTGTCAAACTTATTTACATTTAAAATATATACTTTTGTTTTAAGTCCTCCCGATATTAATTGTGCTACACTTCTCATTTTTTTGCCAATATATTTTCAGCATCGTACAACGTTGACAGTGTATTTCCTTTATTAATTGCGGCCTCAATTTGCAATGAATACGAATTAGATTGATTAATAATTAAACTTATAAATTTCAATTTATCACCATAAGTAGAATTTTCAAAATTAGTAACTGATGTACTCAATTGACTAACTTTAGAAGGATCTATTACAGACATAGAAAAATTTGAATTCAACCCTTGACAAGTTGGAGACACTTGACTACCTACACTTATTGCAAAAGGATCTTTAAACTCATCATTTGGATAATCATCCGGGAAATTTGGATAATCTTGATCTAACAATCTACCCATCCATCCTGAGGCACCGTTATTTCCAATTAAACCTCTTGACCAAATATCTGAAGACTTAAAATGAGAACGATTCTGATTTTCATAACCGACATTTTGTATTATAGATAATTTACCATCATTGTACATATTTCTCATTCCACTCATGGTTCCGTGAAAACCAATGGTTGAGTCCTCTAATTTTAAAATACTACTTTTAGGCAATATAATATTAGGTCTTTGTAGTGCTAAATTATCGTAGCTATCTAACGGAATTACGGTATTTAAACCATCATTACCACCGTTCAATCTTACAATTACCAATACTTTATCTTCTGCTGCTTTATCAATTGAAAATAATGGTTTCAGTACCGTTTGATAACTTACATCTTTAACTACAAAAGGCAATCCTAATGCTGACAAGCCTGCTTTTCTTATAAAATCTCTTCTTTTCATGTCTTTTATTTATTGGATTTGGAATTCAGGCATATGAAATAGTTGTGCCAATACTAATTTTATTCTTTTTTCAACAGGATCTGAATAGGTTGCATCATTTGGGTTTGCCATATAATCATTAAATTCTGCTGTCCATTCAAAATCGGGAAGTCCGTCTGTCAATGTATTTTTTAATTCTTTTCTCTGATTAATTTCAAGAGGTTTACAACAAAAAAGAATTTCTAATTGGTCTATTAATTTTTCAGCATTAGAAGCATCAGAAAATTGATCTATTTGATTTAAAAAACCTAATAAATCTAATTTATACCAACTGTCATTTTTAGGAGAATTATTATACCCTTTGTACAAAGTAACAGTATCAGAAATTTTAAATCTATTTAACAATAAGGAACTGTTAATCCATAATTCTGAAAAAGAAGGTTCTAAATAGTAGGCTGTCCAACCCGCAACATTAGGAGGCTGAAAATAATCCATTCCTGAATTTCTTAAGTAATAATATAGTGAGTACAAAATTCTGTAATTAGCTTCGGTAGAATAATTTAAAGCTGATAGGCTACTGTTAGTTGACTTGTATAAACTTGCCACCAACTCAATTGGGTTTTTAATAGTTGTTCCTCTATTAGTAATGTCGTACAAATGATTACTTAAAAATAGCTCAGTCAATACGGGTGCTATTTCATAATTATTAGCAATCATGGTTTGTGCCATTGCCTCAACTATTGTTGAATCTACTTCAGCTTTAACAAACCATTGGTATAATTTTTTACAAATAAACCGTGCTACTTGATCTTGTTGAAAAATTACATCAATTAAATCTGAATATTCTTGAGCATTATTTCCTACAATAATTTTATTACCGAATTTTTCAGATAGCGTTTTGTCTGAATTATCATGTCTAGATTCTGTAAAATAAGATGAAATTAAGGGTAAAGAATTTGCTCTATAATTTTTAAATCGCCAACCTGTCAATATTTTAGCAGCTTCTAAAATATCATGTTCTGTATAATGTGTATAATCTCCATTAGCAATTTGTGGCCCTTTACCAATGGTATATAATTCAAATAATTCTCTTGCATAATTTTCATTTGGGTGTTTTTTTGTGCTCGAACGACCATCTAAAAAACGCAACATTAAGGGGTGTATGGTTAGGTCTTTCACTAATTGTTTAAAATTGCCTAAACAATTATTTCGCAAAAGCATCAAGTATTCATACCCACCTTGAGGATCACTTGAAGGATAATCGCAAGAGAAATGATTTTGCCAAAATAGTGACATTTTTTCAACAACACTTAACGAATCATGCAGAATAGTTCTTTCTACTAGCCATGACCTTAATGACCTGTACCTAGATTGTACAACTTTACTTAACTGTGAACTAGGTAAAGGTTTGCCTACCCAAGTTTGGCCTACATTTACATTAGAATCTAAATTTTCATAATTTAAAGGTGGGTCAACTGTATACGTCTTAAATAAATCTGAAACTGTTTGACTTAGTCCTTTATTGGTAGCAGCTGTAATTTGTTTTAGTGTTGGTCCAAACAAAGTTCTTCTTAATAAATGGGCTGCTTCTTGACGAGTCCAAGCACCTTGATATTGACTTAAATTACTTGTACTTCTCTCTTCTTTTTTAACTTCAAATTTTATCATCTTTCACCCCTTAGTTTGTCGTAATATTTAGTGTTAGCTATAAAACTAACGGACAAAAAAAAAAAAAGTATATTCGTATAAGAGCCTCCACTATTAAAAGTTTAAAACAATAATATTTTAAACTCTTTATTTTTGAGTAAAATCTATCAAGCTCACAATCTTCTTACTAAAATGTAATTAGATAAGTAAAAGTATTTTACTATATGAATTGATTACTCTAATTTCATATCCATCAATATTGAAAAAGTCTGTTTAATGTCTATTTCTTTAACTACAATAGTTATTTCATGTGTTGTAGAAATTACTTCTTGTACTGAAATATTAGCCCAAGCCAATTGTTTTAAAATAAAATAATAAACACCCGATTGCTCTATATTTGATTTTGGTAATTTTATAGTCAAAGAAGCCAAGTTAGTTGCAGACCACAACACCTTCTCTTCTTTAAAAATACGTTCAATTTTAGATGCTGCTTTTTTACTTATGACAATACTCGTTTCAAAAACTCCTTGAGAAATGGTGAAAAAATTATCATTATCACTCCCTAAGTCTTTTAATAATTTAATAATTTTTGGCACTAAAGTCGATGCGTTTTTAAAGGTATAGTCACATAAATCAGATCGCATAATAAAATCACCTGATGTTAATGCAATTTTTTTAATATTTTTTCTAATCTTCAATACACTTGAAGGCGATATTCTATTTATTGCCATCATTATTGCCCCTTCCTTAATATCCTTTTTTAACATCTTCTCAACTTCTGGCTTTATAACTCTTGCCAAAGAGGATACATTTATTAATTTATCATATAATGCCTCTTCAATAAAAGGTGTTTTGTTAATAATATCAGTTACTGCTTGCTGTATTGTTCTCATGTTTAAATTTAAACTTTCTGTTATATTATGTAAAAATAGTTTAAAAAAATTGCATATTAATAATAAGTAAACAACTTTTGTTTAAAATTAAATAATCATGATTGTTTTAAAGTTTGGAGGAACGTCTGTTGGAAACGCAAAAAACATAAAAAAAGTAGCTGTAATTGTCAATTCATATAGCACTTCTAAAATTGTAGTTTTATCGGCCGTGTCGGGCACTACTAATACCTTAATTGAAATAAATAAATTAGTGGCTTCTAAAAAAAAAGACAATGCCATTAACCTAATCAACAAATTAGAACTAAACTATCATCAGCTTATTGAGGAATTGTTTTCTTCTGAAAAACATAGATTAAAAGCTCTTTCATTTATTGAAAATAAATTTGATGAATTGCGTTCATACATTAAGGCTTCTAATCAAAATGAAAAAATAATTTTAGCTCAAGGTGAACTTATTTCTACACAAATATTTCAAATTTATCAAAATGAGTTAGGCACTACTTCTTTACTTATTTCTGCATTAGATTTTATGTCAATTGATGTGTATGAAGAACCTGATACTACATCTATAAAGGCGAAACTAACTAAGATTTTATCAGACAACAATCACATTAAAACATTTATTACCCAAGGCTATATTTGTACCAATCACAAAGGGGAAATTGACAATTTAAAAAGAGGAGGAAGTGATTATAGTGCTTCATTAATTGGTGCGGCAATTAAAGCAGATGAAATTCAAATATGGACAGATATTGATGGCATGCACAATAACGACCCAAGATTTGTAGAAAACACTTTTTCTATTGACGAAATGACTTTTGATGAAGCTGCAGAATTAGCCTATTTTGGTGCGAAAATTTTACATCCGCAAAGTATTATTCCTGCTCAAAAAAATAACATACCTGTATTATTGAAAAACACTTTTAATCCAATAGATAAAGGTACCATAATTAAAAATTGTTCTCCAAGCAATGGTATAAGAGCGGTTGCTGCCAAAGACGGAATTATTGCCATAAAAATTAAATCGTACAGAATGTTGATGGCTTATGGTTTTTTAAAGAATATTTTTGAGATT
>JAJRPL010000437.1 GCA_024280815.1 Bacteroidota bacterium | reverse complement strand
TTTTTGTCGTTTGCAGAGATATTTAATGTTTTCTTGCTTTTCGAATCATTATTGTCTATAAGTTTATTTTTCTCTTCTTGAGAAAAGACAAATAGAGACAGGCATAACAATACGCTTACTAAAAATGACTTTATCATTCTAAAATTTTAGATTAATGACAGATTAAAATTAAGGTTAGAAGATGACAAAAGTATAAAAATTATTTTTAAGCAACATTTATAGTCATATTTCAATAGAAATAAGGTGTAATACATCAAACCAGTAAGATAACGCCAGTTGACCTAATAAATTATTCTGTTTTTGTTAAAATTTTTAAAACTGTTCCAGGTTTAACATAAGAGACTCCCCAAAGATTGTTCCAATTACGTAATTGCGTAATTGAAACTTGTGAAAGTTTTTTAGAAATGAGAAATAGAGATTCTCCTTTTTTGACTGTGTAACTTTTATAAGTTAGAGGTTTAGAGGTCTGAATGATGGTGGCTGTTGTGTTCTTTGGTGAGTTATTCTTTTTAATAATTTCAGCAGTGGCTTCAGTAATTACTAGTCGTTGACCTTCAATTAAAAAATCTGTTTGCAAACCATTCCATTTTTTTAATTGATATATTGAAATTCCGAATTTCCTAGCAATTTTTGGTAAATTATCTTTTTCTAAAACAATATAACTGTTTTCAATGGCTGCTGTGATATAGGTAGGTTTTTCAGTAGCTTCAATTTCAGCATCTAAAGTTGAATAATTAGAAATAAATTTTGCAATTAAATTTTGTGGTAAAGTTAATACATGGTGACTGTTTTCATTAAATGGGATAATTCCTAATTTGTATTGCGGATTTAAAGAAGTTAATAGTTCATTGTTGATACCAACCCTTTTTTCAATTTGAGTAAATGTTAGCCTTTGTTTAATGTGGATGGTATCTGTATCAAAATAACTAATTCTAACATTTTTAGGATAAATTTGATGTGATGCACCATATTCAAAAAGATATAATGTGGTATAGAAAGCAGGTACATAACCTCTAGTTTCAGCAGGTAAATATTGTCTAATGTTCCAATAATTACGTTTACCTCCCGACCTTCTAATTGCTTTAGAAACATTGCCTGGGCCAGCATTGTAAGCCGCCAAGGCAAGATCCCAATCACCAAATCTATCATATAATTTTTTTAAGTATTTACAGGCAGCTTCAGTTGCTTTAATAGGATCCGTCCGTTCGTCTATATATGAATTAATTTTTAATCCATATTCTTTACCTGTATGATACATAAATTGCCAAAGCCCTTTTGCACCAGCTCTAGACCTTGCAGTTGGTTTTAATGCAGACTCTACAACGGCTAAATATTTAATTTCCATAGGGATATTGTATTTGTCTAAAGCTTCTTCAAAAATAGGGAAATAGTAATTAGCTCTATCCATTAAATTAGAAAAATCATCTTTTTTAGTTTTTAAATATAATCTGATAAATCGCTCTACGGTAGCATTATAAGGAACGTTAAAAGGTGTTTTGGAATTTAATTCTTCTAATCTGTTTTTTAATATTAATGAAGTAAACTCTTCATTGTTTATAGCCGTACTATTTCTCTTAGAATATGAATCGTATTCGGTTTTATCTACAGAAGCAATGGTTGTTGTTATAGGATTGTCAAAATCGTTTAGATATATATCTTGCCCGAAAAATAATTGATTCATTAATAAGAAAATAAAAAATAATAATTTTTTCATCTGCGTTTATTGCTTAGGTTGATTTTTTAGTTGAAAGGTTGTCCAGTTCAATACAGTTTCTAGCATTTCTTTTTTGCAAATATCATTGTGCAATTCATGATATCCGTTTTCAAACAGTTTTATGGTTGCTTTATCGTTAGCATTTTTCACAAATTCTTCAGAGGCTTTATGACTGATTAATTTATCTCCTGTACCATGAACAATTAGTAAAGGTGTATTTAGTTTTGAAGCATTTTCAATAGCCCAAATTCCTTTTTTTATAAAGGTCAATGAGTAATTTGCACTTATTTTATCATGTACTAAAGGGTCGTCAATATATTTTTGAACCTCAATTGTATCTCTAGAAATAGCCGAGGGGTCTAATTCGTTACCCATAGTAATGGTAGGAGCAATTTTTTGTAAAACACTGCCTATAGATAATTTCCAAGAAGGAGGTTGAAAAGCAAGTTTTAAAAATGGACTAGTAGCAATAGCTCCAATAAAATTGTGTTTTCTAGTTAAAATAAAGTTGATAACAACATTGCCTCCCATACTGTGACCATATAAAAAGGTTGGGATTTTACCGAAAATTGTTTTTGCTTTATCTGCTATAACTTTCACACAATCTAATACAGCTTTATAGTTAGGATTGTGACCTCTTTTACCTTCCGTTTTTCCATGACCAAATTGATCGTAAGTAATTACTGAAATATTATTTTCTGTAAATTTCGGAATTACAGAAGTTGCATACCTTGATGAATGTTCACCCATACCATGAACTAAAATCACAAGAGCAACAGTAGATGTAGCTTGCCAATATTGTCCGTAGAATTTTGTGCTATGATGGTTAAAATGAAATTCTTTATGGGTCATGTTAGTTAGCATTACACTCCAAAAATATCAAATGAAGCTTGGGGAATAGCAAAAATGTTAATAGAAGTTAAAAACTTTTGTTTTAAGTTGTTAAAAACCAGAATATTAAAAATTAATTATTGTTTTCTCAGTAAATACTATTTTTTATTTTAAGTTCAATAATTTTCTTAGAGGCTGACTTAGAATTTCATAATAATATAGATATATTCATTAATTAATGTGAGTTTTATAGCTGTTTTTTAATTAAATGTTGTAGTATTGCTTTGTGAGTGTATTACATCTACATACTATCCCTACAA
The DNA here is from genome assembly GCA_024280815.1 of Bacteroidota bacterium. GTDB lineage: Bacteria > Bacteroidota > Bacteroidia > Flavobacteriales > Flavobacteriaceae > Aureibaculum. The sequence continues at coordinate 823 of JAJRPL010000437.1, read as the reverse complement.
TTTCTAGACGCTTTATAGCTCGTCGTCGCCCGTAAGGGTATCTTATATTTATTGAGCCTAGGTGAGTCCGGTTCTTCTTTTCAAAGTTTTATAGTTCAATCAAATTAATTTTTAAATTCAATTTCAATATATGGATATTGTCATTGCAAAAATAAAGCATAGTAAGTATGCTACAATTATCTGTGATACTATTGCAGAGTCAGCAAAGGTACGTGGTACAGGAATTGCCAAACGAACACCTGAATACATCATTACCAAACTAGAAAACGAGAATGCAGTAATCGCTTTAGACGATAATAAATTTGCTGGTTTTTGTTATATTGAAACTTGGGGGCATGGTAAATTTGTTGCTCATTCTGGTTTAATTGTGCATCCTGATTACAGAAAACAAGGCCTTGCGAAAAAGATAAAAAAAGTCATTTTCGATTATTCTAAACAAAAATATCCAGAGGCAAAAATATTTGGAATTACAACTGGGTTGGCAGTAATGAAAATTAACTATGATTTAGGATATAAACCAGTTACTTTTTCAGAATTAACTACAGATGATGCTTTCTGGAAAGGATGTCAAACATGTAAAAATTACGATGTTTTAACACGTACAGACAGGGGGTTGTGTCTGTGTACAGGCATGCTTTATGATCCGAAACAAAAAGAAGAAAAAAAGGAAGCATCAACAGAGAAGCATCCTTACAATAAAAAGGTGTTAGCACGATTAAAAAAAATAAAACAATCATTGTTTCTAAAAAATAAAAAATCATGAGTAAATTAGTGTTGGCATATAGTGGAGGTTTAGATACCTCATATTGTGCCTTGAAATTAT
>JAJRPL010000436.1 GCA_024280815.1 Bacteroidota bacterium | reverse complement strand
CCAATAGTAGCTCCGTCAAATCCAGCAGCAACACCACCAAAGAGTACACCTACAGCTAAACCTTCTGGAATATTATGTAATGTAATTGCCAATACCAATAAAGTAGTTCTATGCCAAGGTGTTTTTACACCTTCTGCTTCTTTAAAATTCACATGCATATGTGGTAATACTTTGTCGAGTCCAAAAAGGAAAAGTGCTCCAAAGAAAAAACCTATAGCGGCTGGAATCACTTTCATAAAACCCTCACCTTTACTCATTTCAATGGCAGGGTTTAATAAGCTCCAAAAACTGGCGGCCACCATTACGCCTCCTGTAAAACCTAGCATGCCATCAAACAATGCTCTGTTCATTTTCTTAAAAAAGAAAACCAATGAGGCTCCTAATGCCGTTAAGCCCCAAGTGAATAACGTAGCATATAATGCTGCTAAAACTGGATCGATACTTTCTAAATATGTAATTACTTGATCTAACATGATTTTTATTTAAAGTGGACTTACTAACAAATTTTCTGCAACTTCTTCAGTTATCATCAATTCTCTTTTACCTATTTTTAGTTGTATTGATTTGTCAAAAGGCTCAATGCTAAGCACATTTATTTTATCACCTATAGCAATTTTCTTGTTATCTAGGTATCTTAAAAACTCATCTGTAGAATCATTAATAGTCAGTAAAATACCTAACTCATTTTCTTTTAAGGTTGAGAGTTTTACTTTTTGACGTTGAACAAAATTCCCGTCTTTATCTGGGATAGGGTCTCCATGCGGATCAATAGTCGGAAATTTTAAATAAGCATCTAAACTGTCTATTAGTTTTTCTGATTGAATGTGCTCTAACTGTTCAGCAACATCATGTACTTCATCCCAAGAAAAATTTAGTTTCTCAACTAAAAAAGTTTCCCACAAACGATGCTTTCTAATTACCGAAATGGCTATTTTACTTCCTTTTTCAGAAAGTAATGCTCCTTGGTATTTTTTATAAATAACCAGTTGTTTATCTGCTAACTTTTGCAACATATCAGTAACCGAAGACGCTTTGGTTTGCATCTTTTTCGCAACAGAATTGGTGCTAACTCCATCAGCTTGTAATTGCTCAATATGGTAAATAGCTTTTAAATAATTTTCTTCTGAAAAACTAAGCATATACTTGTATATTAAGTCACAAAGATATAATTTTTTTAGTTTTATAAAAAATATTTTAGACTTATCTAAAAAATATTTTTTTAGATATACTATTTACATTTAATACCTTAAAACTTCATCCTTTGAATACGTACAGCATTTAAAATTGCTAAAAGTGCCACACCAACATCTGCAATAACGGCTTCCCACATTGTTGCCATTCCTAAAGCACCTAAAATCAACACCAATATTTTTACACCTAAAGCTAAAAAAATATTTTGCCAGATAATTATATTGGTTGCATTTCCTATTTGTATGGCCGTTGCAATTTTTGAAGGTTGATCGGTTTGAATAATTACATCTGCAGTTTCTATGGCAGCATCGCTTCCTAATCCTCCCATTGCTAACCCAACATCAGACAAGGTAATTACTGGAGCATCATTAATTCCATCACCAATAAAAGCAATGGTTCTACCTTGTGCCTTTAATTTTTCGACTTCGTTTATTTTATCTTCTGGCAATAAGCCACCAATTGCTTTTTCAATGCCTAATTGTTTAGCAACTTTGTCTACCACTAATTGTTTATCGCCAGAAAGCATCACGATTTCTTTTATCTTCGGTATTTTATATAAGGCATCAATGGCTTTTTGAGCATCTTCTTTAATAGTATCTGCAATAGTAATATGACCAGCATATTTTCCGTTAACCGCTATAATAACAATGGTTTCCGTTAACTCTTTAAGTTTCTCATCAAACGGGATATTGAATTTCTCTAGCAACTTGTTATTTCCTGCCAACACTATATAACCTCCTATTTTTCCTTTCATTCCGTGGCCAGAAATTTCTTCGACATTTGATACTTTGAGTTTGGAAGTATCTTCCCTTTGGGAAGACTGAAGTTGGGCTTGATATTTTACAATAGCTTCTGCAATAGGATGTGTAGAGTTTCTTTCTAAAAGTGCAACCAATTCTAATAATAGGTTTTTATCAAAATTAGTAGTCATTACTTCTTGTACTTCAAAAACACCTTTGGTAAGCGTTCCTGTTTTGTCCATCACCACAGTATCTATTTTTGTCATCAAATCTAAAAAGTTAGATCCTTTAAAAAGTATTCCGTTTTTAGATCCTGCTCCAATACCTCCAAAATAACCTAGTGGAATAGAAATTACCAAGGCACAAGGGCAAGAAATCACTAAAAATATTAAAGCTCTTTGAAACCATGTTTGGAAAACATATCCATCTCCTAAGAAAAAATAAGGTAGCACCACCAAAGCAACCGCAAGCCAGAAAACAATAGGTGTATAAATTTTTGCCAAACGACTAATCAGTAATTGTGTTTTGGCTTTTCTACCCACAGCACTTTGCACTAATTTAAGAATTTTGGACAATTTGGTGTCTGCAAAATCACTAGTGGTTTTTACCTCAATAACCTTGTTAAGATTTAACATTCCTGCCAATACAGTTTCTCCTTTTTTCTTGTTGTCTGGAGCAGATTCGCCTGTTAATGCAGCGGTATTTAACACAGCATTTTCAGAAACTAATTCACCATCTAATGCAATTTTTTGTCCCGATTTTATTTGAATAATACTTCCTATACTTACTTCTTTTGGATGTTTAATTATCTGTTTTCCGTTTTCAAGAACGGTTACCTGTTCAACTTGAACTTTTAACAAGGCTTCAATAGAGCGTTTGGCTTTATTTACTGCTGCTTCCTGAAACAATTCACCAATGACATAAAACAACATAACCGCAATACCTTCGGCATACGAACCGATAGCAAAAGCACCTAAAGTAGCGACAGACATTAAAACAAATTCATTGTATACATCTCCTTTTGCAATGAGTTTTAAAGCTTTTAAAACGATAGGGCCACCAACAAATAAATAAATTATACCAAACCATACTAAAGGAATAGGTTTTTTAAAAAAAGAAACATCAAAATAATCAAAACCAATCCCTACTATTAAAAAAAACAATCCAATAGCGGGAATTAAATATTCTTTGTTAAAAGTAAGAGTTTCTTTTACTTCTACTTCTTTGGTGTAATCAATGGCACAGGCACCGTCTTGACAATCTAAATCGTCATTATGATTCTTTTCTATAAAACTTTCGTGATTGTGGTCTTTCATATTATTGTGCCAAATGCATAACCTATTAATGCTGTAATTCCCATTGCCATTGTTCCCCAAAATGTAACTCTAATAATCGCTCTTACTATATTTGAACCACCAATTTTTGCAGCAGTAATACCTAAAACAATTAAAAATAGTATAGCAGAAATATATTGCAAATAGACCATATTTTTAATGGCACCAAAATAAACTACAACTATAGGTAATGCTCCACCAAAAACAAATGCTGCACCAGATGCCAAAGCGGCTTCTAATGGTTTTGCTTGTGTAATTTCGTTAATACCTAACTCGTCTCTAGCGTGTGCTTCTAGAGCATTATGAGCTGTTAATTGCTCGGCTACTTTAATAGATAATTTTTTATCTAAACCACGTTTTTCATAAATTTTTGCCAGTTCTATTAATTCTTCTTTTGGCATTTCTAGGAGTTCTCTTTTTTCTCTCTCTAAATCGGCATTTTCAATATCAGCTTGAGAACTTACCGAAACATATTCGCCTGCTGCCATAGATAATGCACCTGCAACTAAACCTGCAACTCCTGCTAAAACTATGGGCTCTCTAGTTGTACTTGCTGCTGCAACACCAATTATAATACTTGCTGTGGATAAAATACCGTCATTTGCACCAAGAATTGCGGCTCTTAACCAATTACTACGGTTTACGTAATGTTCTTCAAATTCCATATTTTTATTTTTTATGTATGCCGAAACTTTCTGCTATAGTCTGAGTTTGTCTTTTTTTAATGGTCATGTCCGCCCTATTCTCCACCAATTAAAGCATACGCTCCTTTTACTAAAATTTTATCGGTTGCTTTTATATCCTTAGAAATAATTTCTGTAAAACCATTATATTTTTCACCTGTTTTAACTTTTACTGACTTAAAACGATATTGATTTCCGTCTTGCTTTTCTAAAACCAAGATAACATTATGATCTTCTTCTTCAGCTATTGCCTCATTGGGTAATGCTAATACCTCTTTAGAGTTGATTGCAATTTCAGCTTCTACAAACATACCTACAGCAAAGTTATGTTTTTTTTCGTCATGTAAATGACCGTGTACTTTTACAGTTCTTGTTTCTTCGTCAATAGCTGT